>CATZDY010000102.1 GCA_958417755.1 uncultured Peptococcaceae bacterium | reverse complement strand
AACCAAATCATTTTACAAGGAACAGAATCCTTAAGACAATTACAAGCAGAAGGACGCTAGCATATCACACCCTACTCAGCGTATGAAGGCCATACCCCTTATCAAAGACTAGAAGTAGAAGCTTTTGCTAGTTGTATGCGAGATATTACAAATCATATTTTTTCTTGTATGCAAGGAATTTGGAGTGGTAGAAACCAAGAAACAGAGGACGCAAAAGAGCGTTATAACCAAGTCAATTCCTTATTGGTACAATGTTTTGAGACATTATTAGAACACTTGGAAAAGGGATTCACCTTAACAGTAGAAAATAATGACATTGTTGCTGGCACAAAACAAAAGATAGCTACCATTCTATCCTTTACCTAAATTTTTATCCCATAACACTATTTATCCTTGCCATAAACATTTATTATTAAAAGAAAGTTATAACAGGGCTTCCTGATTATGGCTTTCTTTTGTTTATATACGTTTTTTAGGGCAAAATGTCAGGATAATCAATTCCTATGCAATTTTACCGGGTATAACGAGGTTTTCCTGTTACATACTAACATTGTAAGTACCTTGGAAAACGAATTGAAAGTCGAAAGGATGATAAAATGGCCCGTAAAATACTAGGTAAATCCTCCTGGATTGTTTTTGTAGCATTGTTATGTTTGTCTTTTCCCAGCATAGCCACATCCACACCAGCTGAAAAGGCAAACCAGGAAAAAATCCCAACCATCGAAACCACAGCGGAAAGCGCCATTTTAATGGAAGCCCATACAGGACAAATACTGCTGGAAAAAAATCCTCATAAAGAGCTTCCCATGGCCAGTGTAACAAAATTAATGACCCTTTTATTGGCCCTGGAAGCAGTGGATCGTGGAGATGTAAAATTAACTGATATGGTAACAGTATCAGAACATGCTTGGCATATGGGAGGTTCACAAATTTATTTAGAGCCCGGAGAATCCATGAGTATGAAAGAGATGCTGATTTCCATTGCCGTAGGTTCCGCCAATGATGCCAGTGTCGCTGTGGCAGAACATCTTGACGGCACGATGGAAGCTTTTGTGGATTCCATGAATCAAAGGGCCAAAGCATTGGGACTTGCTAACACGCATTTTGCCAATCCTACTGGCTTGCCAGCAGAAAATCATTATTCCTCTGCCTATGATTTAGGAAAAATCCTGCAAGCCTGTCTAGGCCATCCTTTGTTTAAAGAAATCAGTGGTATTTATGAATATGACTTAAGGGATGGTAAATTCAAGCTTTGGAGCACCAATAAATTATTAAAATGGTACCCTGGGGTGGATGCAGGGAAAACAGGTTGGACCAATGCGGCAAAGTATTGTTTGGCTTCCTCTTGTGAACGAGATGGTTTGCGATTGATTGCTGTGGTAATGGGCACCCCTGAAGCCCGTAGTCATTTTAGAGAAACCATTAAATTATACAATTGGGGATATGCAAAATATCAAGCCTTACCCCTTGCAGCAGCAGGAAAAGTTGTAAAAACAGTTGATGTAGCCAAAGGAATAGAAGAAAAGTTGGATTTAATCACAGCCCAACAAATCAGTTTAGTTATTCCCAAAGGAAAAAACAAAGGGATTACAACTAAAATTGATGTGCCTGAAAAAATCAATGCTCCTGTTAAAAAAGGACAAACCATTGGACAATATGTGGTGTATCAAGATAACAAAGAAATCTTGAAAGTACCTATACAGGCTTCCCAAACCGTGGAAAAAGCTCCACTTTGGACTCAAATGAACCGCATTTTGTTAAAATTATATGATTTGCATTGATAAAAGCGGAAATTTATCCGCTTTTTATTTTGTCTATTAAGATTAAATCATTATTCATTTCCCATAAATTTAGTAAAAATATCAAGGATTCTAAGCCATTCCTTGATATTTTGGGGTATATTTTTCATATGGTTATAACAAACATGCTGAACCATCAAAAAAAGATGTTCATTCGACATTATAATTGGTAATATTTAGAAGGTCCTGAACAATCCATGTGGAATAGTAAACATATACGACTACAAGGGAGTGAATCTCATATGGGTTTTCAAGTGGAAACAATTCAAAATATCGTAGTCATACGACCAAATGGTGAGCTTGATTTGCATTTGGCCGATCAATTGCGAGACTCCATCGATGAGGCATTGGATGTACATAACTCCCATTATCTCATTGTAAATCTAGGAAATGTTTCCTATATTGATAGTTCTGGACTGGGTGTATTGTTGGGAAGATATAAACGCTTGGCAGCAAAAGGCGGAAAAGTTCTTTTGGTAGCGCCATCCCCACAGGTAAAAAAGGTTTTAGAATTATCGGGCTTATTTCGAATTATGGATACATTTCTTACAGAACAAGAAGCTGTCCAAAGGATCGTATAGGAGGGGAATTATGCAACCAATGAATTGTATGAATGTAGAATTTTTAAGTATTTCCGATAATATTGCCTTTGCCAGGGTTGTGGTGGCAGCTTTTGTGGCGCAATTGGATATTACCCTCAATGAATTGGATGAGTTAAAAGTGGCAATTTCTGAAGCTGTAACCAATGCCATTATCCATGCTTATGCAGGGAAAAAAAATGGCCGTATTCGTATAGAAGCTATGTTGTATGAACAGGCCATGGAAATTATTGTGGAAGATACTGGCTTAGGAATCGAAGATGTGGAACAAGCAATGCAACCTGATTTTTCTAGCAAACCAGATAGAATGGGCCTTGGATTTTCCTTTATGCAATCCTTTACTGATACATTAGAGGTTCATTCAGTACCTGGACAAGGCACTAGAGTAAAAATGCTGAAAACATTGAACACTCCTGCAGTTGCTCAGCAACAAAAAGGATAAAGGTGGTTGTTGTATGGGCAATCGTTTGGTTGACATGAATTTACCTCGTTTTCCTTTATTAAAAGACGAGGAAATGAAAGATTTATTGTTCAAAGCCCAACAGGGAGATCAATTTGCCAGGGACAAATTGGTCAATTGTAATTTAAAACTAGTATTCAATTTGGTAAAACGTTTTCAAAATCGAGGCTATGAGTTGGAAGATCTGTTTCAAATTGGCTGCATTGGATTAATGAAGGCCATTGATAAGTTTGATTTAAGCTATGATGTAAAGTTTTCTACTTATGCAGTCCCCATGATTGTAGGAGAAATTAGAAGGTTTTTGCGAGATGATAATCCTGTAAAAATTAGCCGTTCTTTGAAGGAACTTGCCTACAAGGTACAGCAAAATCGGGAAAAACTCACAGCTAATTTGGGGAGGGAACCCACCATTGGAGAAATTGCTGAAAACATGAAAATACCCAGAGAAGAAATCGTGACAGCCCTAGAAGCTTCCCAAATGCCCACATCCATATATGAAACGCTACATCAAGATGACGGAGATCCCATTTTTTTATTGGATCAATTACGAGGCAGTGATGACGCGGGCAGTGATGTGTCTTGGATGGATATGATTGCAGTCAAAGAATTGTTACTTGGGCTACCTGAAAGGGATAGAAAAATTATTATGTGGCGTTTTTTTGATGATCGAACCCAAGCTGACATTGCCTCCAAATTAGGGCTATCTCAAGTACAAGTTTCTCGCTTGGAACGGCAAGCTTTGAAAAAAATTAGAAATCTGTTGGATACAAATGACAATACATTGATCAATGAATGACTTAAAAAATATTCTGTAAACTCACTGCTTCCCTTTCTGGGATATGTTCCAACATTGCTTTTAGCTCAGATACCTGGCTTTGGGCTAAGGGCAAATGTTGATAGGAAATATATTCCTCACAACGGGCCAAAGAAAATTCAATGTTATCCATTTCCTGGTGGTCTATTAGGGTAGGCCACCATTTTGCATTTTGTTTCCAGCCTTTTTTTAAATTTTCTGTTTCCTGCAGCGCTATATCCCATTTCTCCTGGGCAACGGCTTGGGATATTGAACCTATGTTCTCTAGCATCACTTCGGTATTTTTTGCAATACTATGATTAGCCCAAATACCTAAACCTAAGGCAGCTAAAAAAACAATACAAGTAGAAACCAGCAATTTCATGCTTCCTTAATCCTTTCATATGTAGAATTCTCTTTTTTCTGGAAAAATAACTTGCCCTCTGAATCCAGACTGGCAAATAAAACATCTTTGGTTCTTTGAATCCCAAAAGTCTTAAGTTCACCCAACAGCCATTCCTTGCTTAAGTTCATTTTTGACAAATTCTTTTCAAATACATAGCCATCAATAATCAATGTAGTTGGTAACCCTTCATATTGAGTGGATAAATTCATATCAGCTGGCATAACAGGTCTTTTTTGAGATTTTGGTATGACACTGAGCTGTCCGTTTGTTTCCAAAATGGCAAATTCCACATCACCGATATTAGGTATATTTTTAGCCCGCAGTTGTTCCACCAATTCATTGATGTTGTAGCGAAGACGCTTTAATTCTGGTTCCAATATTTTTCCATTTTCTATCAAAACACTAGGGGTCCCACAAATAACCCCCCGGGCCTTCTCACTTTTTAAAGCCAAATAAGAAAGCAAAGCATGAATGAAAACCAACGTAACAATAGGAATCAAAGCATATACCATAGGAATATCCACATTGCTCATGGGAATAGCTGCCAAAGCTGATAACATGATCACAATCACCAGTTCATAAGGTTGTAATTGTCCCACTTGTCGTTTCCCCATCAGTCGTAATCCAATGACAACAATGGTAAACAAAATAATGGAACGAATAATGGCAATTAACATAAAAAGGCCTCCAAATCTTATCAATCAGCAGACATAGTATATCCAGCAAAAGTATTTTAATACCATTCGAAGGTTCACGTCCTGTGCATAAAAATTTTGATTGGGGAAATCATTTGAATATTGCTTTAACATCATTCGTGTTACAAGCAACATGGATTGATGTTGGGTAAAAATTTTTCACAGGAGGGATAAAGAATGACAATTTCATGTCAGGTAAAACAAACCTTGGCCAGCCTTAAAAGCGCTCAAGCAAGTTTTGAAAGTTTTGCTTTAGCTACCCAGAATCAACAAGCCAAACAGCTCTATACGGATGCTGCCCAACAAACCCAAACCATTATCAACAACATTGAACCCAGAGTCAATACATTGGAACAAGAGGAACCTCAATACAAAGGCTTCTAAACCAAAAGGTAATTTGATTTATTTTAACAAAAATAGAGAATATTTATAAAAAAATATTCAAGTAATTGCTTGGGTTATTCATAAGAAGAAGGCATTTATGGTATGGTTTTATCATAAATGCCTTCTTTTATATCATAGCCAAGAAATATTTCAATCAAAATACATTATATGGTTCTTTTTTAACTGGCTACATGACAAAAGAAAACAAACAGAGTACAATACAATATAAGGTAATGTTTGTGATTCATGACATAGTTTCTTATATATTGAATAGCAATGATCTTTATATAATCATTGCATAATAAAAAAGAACTCTATGGTGGTGCTACCATGCATATTGTGATTCGTCAATTTTTAGATTATCTTTCCATTGAAAGAGGCTTGGCATATAATACCCTGGTTTCCTATCAATCTGATTTGTCATTTTTTGAGCAATTTTGCCAGGAAAAAGGATTTGATTTCATCCAGCAGGCTTCTAAAACCTTTGTGCTTGCCTATTTATTATATTTAAAGCGAGAAGGATTTTCCTCTTCCACAACCTCAAGGCGTTTGGCAGCGATTAAATCCTTTTATCAATACTGTGTGGTTGAAGACATCACACCATGTGATCCTACTGAAAATATTGAAACAAGCCGCAGAGAACAAAAATTACCCAGCGTTTTATCTGTCAATGAAATCAATACCTTGTTGAACCGACCCCATGGAAATACCCCAGGGGGCTTACGGGATAAAGCAATGTTGGAAATTATGTATGCCAGTGGCATCAGGGTATCAGAACTCGTTGGTTTGAATATCAGTGATGTAAATCTGGAAGAAGGGTTTTTACGTTGCCTAGGCAAGGGGGGCAAAGAACGTCTAGTACCCATAGGAAACATTGCTGTTCAACATTTAGAAGCCTATATACTAGGAGGAAGAGGCAGACTTTTAAAAGGCAAACCTTCTTCCGCACTGTTTTTGAATCGCATGGGCAATCGTCTTACTAGACAAGGTTTTTGGAAAATCATCAAAAAATATACAAAAGAATGTGGTATGATGAAAGAAATCACCCCGCATACGTTTCGGCATTCTTTTGCCACTCACTTACTGGAAAATGGGGCAGATTTACGTTCTGTCCAAGAATTGTTGGGACATGCGGATATCAGCACCACTCAGATTTATACTCATTTGGCCAGGGGAAAAATAAAAGAAATGTATAAAAAAACCCATCCCAGGGCTTAACAATACCTAAACAAAAAAAGCTGTAAATTTGAATGATAGGAGTTTGATACGATGTCCTTTGAAAGGGTTATTCTGATTGTCATGGATAGTGTTGGCATTGGCGCTTTGCCTGATGCTTCGATATATGGAGATGAAGGCAGCAATACTTTAGTGAACACAGCAAAAGCAGTGGGAGGTCTTCAATTACCCCATCTGGGACAATTGGGCTTGGGATGTATTGATAGTATCTTAGGGGTTCCTCCAGTGGATACACCCCAGGGAGCCTATGGAAAAATGGCAGAACATTCTGCTGGCAAGGATACCACCACAGGGCACTGGGAAATGACGGGTGTTTTCTTGGATAAACCATTTCCCGTCTATCCCCACGGCTTTCCATTGGATGTAATCAGAAGCTTTGAAGAAAAAATTCAAAGAAAGACCTTGGGAAACAAAGTTGCCTCTGGCACTGTAATCATAGAAGAACTGGGTGAAGAACATGTAAAAACAGGTTTTCCCATTGTCTATACTTCTGCAGATAGTGTTTTCCAAATAGCTGCCCATGAAGAAGTCATTCCTTTGGATGATTTGTATCATATGTGTTTGGTGGCCAGGGAATTGCTAACAGGCCCTCATGCTGTGGGGAGAGTCATTGCCAGGCCATTTGTAGGTACGCCTGGTCAATTTAAACGTACAGCCAACCGCCGGGATTATTCTTTGCTGCCCATAGAAAAAACCCTTTTATCTTTGTTGCAAGAAGCTGGATATCCTGTTTATGCAGTGGGTAAGATTGAAGATATTTTTGCCAAACAAGGGATTTCTGAAGCAATTCATACCCAAAATAATCTTGATGGGATAGAAAAAACCCTAGCTTATATGCAAAAAGCCCCAAAAGGACTTATTTTTGCCAATTTGGTTGACTTTGATATGGTATACGGACACCGCAACAATCCCCAGGGATATGCCCAAGCTTTAGAACAATTTGACCAACAATTACCCCAGATCATGGATGCCATGGAAGAAAAGGATCTTTTGATAATCACAGCAGACCACGGATGCGATCCCACCACAGCAAGCACGGACCACAGCAGGGAATATGTGCCTTTATTGGCCTATGGAAAGCAAGTACGCCCTGGGACTTCCCTGGGGATACGCACAACTTTTTCTGATGTGGGAGCAAACATAGCCAAAAATTACGGGCTAACATTAACCCATGGCCAAAGCTTTTTACAAGAAATAACCATTGGATAATCATAAAATGTAACAAAGGGGAAATGGCTGTGCGAATGGTTGATTTGATTGAAAAAAAGAAACAAGGCCTGGAATTTACCCCAGAAGAAATCGATTTTGCAGTGCAAGGGTATACCCAAGGGGATATCCCTGATTATCAAATGTCAGCATTGCTCATGGCCATTTGTTTTCAGGGAATGACCAGGTCTGAAACCGCGTCCCTAACCTTAGCTTTTATTCAGTCTGGCGAAATCCTTGATTTATCGAAAATTCACGGTATCAAAGTTGATAAGCATTCCACTGGTGGGGTGGGAGATAAAATCAGTCTCATTACCACCCCACTGGTGGCCAGTCTAGGCATCCCTGTGGCCAAAATGTCTGGCAAAGGTTTAGGGCACACCGGAGGGACCATTGATAAATTGGAGTCTATTCCTGGATTTCGCACTGATTTATCTAAAGATATTTTTATTGATCATGTGAATCGCTACAAAATGGCCATTGCTGGCCAAAGTGCCAACTTGGTTCCTGCGGATAAAAAAATCTATGCCTTGCGGGACGTAACAGCTACTGTGGATAGCATTCCGTTAATCGCCAGTTCCATTATGGGGAAAAAAATTGCTTCTGGCGCAGATGCCATTGTTTTGGATGTAAAAATGGGCTCCGGCGCTTTTATGAAAACCCTTGCCCAGGCCCGGGAATTGGCTGAAACAATGGTGGGTATTGGCAGTGCTTTGCATAAAAAAACCATAGCTGTGATCACTGACATGAATCAACCTTTGGGATATGCAGTGGGCAATATCCTTGAAATCAAAGAAGCCTTGGATGTATTGCGCGGACAAGGACCGGAAGATGTTACCACAGTGGCTTTAACCATTGCCGCCCATATGGCTGTATTGGGAGAAACATATCAAGAGTTTCAAGAAGCTTACGAGGCCCTTGCCCAAATGCTCCATTCAGGCAAAGCCTTGGAAACATTTAAAACCTTTGTATCCATTCAGGGAGGGGATCCATTGGTGGTGGATTCACCGGAATTATTACCTCAAGCCAAATACCAAGTGGAAGTAAAGGCAAACCAAGATGGATATATCTCTGCCATAGATGCGGAAAAAATTGGACTCTGCGCCATGAATCTAGGGGCAGGGAGAAAGAAAAAAGATGATCCCATTGATCCCGCAGCAGGTGTAATCATGCGACGAAAAGTAGGCGAACAAGTGAAATGTGGAGATCCCCTTTGTCTTTTGCATACCAATACAGTGTCCTATCAAGAAGCCTATGATTTAGCCTTAGAAGCCTATGAGTATGGAGATTATACGACATTAGGAACCAGACAATATGTTTATGATGTCATCGCGGAATGGAAAAACTTTTACCGTTG
Organism: uncultured Peptococcaceae bacterium; assembly: GCA_958417755.1. GTDB lineage: Bacteria > Bacillota > Desulfotomaculia > Desulfotomaculales > Desulfocucumaceae > CATZDY01. The sequence goes on along the minus strand of CATZDY010000102.1, from coordinate 223 downwards.
CAGCTTATAACCCCTATACCATTATGCATGTTAGATACTATCTTAAGACATAAAAAAACAACAAAATATCCATCATATGTTCTCCTTTTCTGCAATATTAGGTATTGACTTATTTTTAAAAAGTGATAAAATATTAAATTGTCGGCAAGAAATACACATGCCGCAAGATCCTTGAAAACTGAACAGAAGAGAGGGCAAGAAAGAAAGAAAAGAAAGAACTCTC
>CATZDY010000101.1 GCA_958417755.1 uncultured Peptococcaceae bacterium | reverse complement strand
CTGTTTCTTTATCCAGGACTACCTGGGGTTTATTGTGAAAAAAATACCAACGCTTTTGTCGCATTGCTTGCAAAATAAGAAATATGTCTTCCTTGGGAAGGGAATGTAAGTTTTCTTTTTTCTCCTCTATTTTAATAGATTCTAAGTTTTGCCTTGGCACTTGAGATGCATCCTCCATCTCCAAATCCTCCTTCAAATGCTCTATGGCTTATATATCACTTTCTGCGATTGTCATGAAAATATTATGATTGATTTTCATAATAATAATGTTGCTTGGCATAATATTTAAGCTTATAGCCATAACCAGAACCTATGTATCGTTTCCGGATATCATTTAAAATACTGCCTACAATATTGCCCCCTGCTTTTTCTAACAAAGTAATGGTATCCTGCATCACTTTTATGCTGGCGCATTCTTGTTTGGCAATCAACACAATACCATCCAAATCTTTTACGATCTTTAATGCATCCGCTAGCACCCCTGCTGGGGGGGTGTCAATGATAATATAATGATAATCATTCATAACAGGAGCAATGATTTTCTTTATATCCACATCATCAATGGAAATCTCTCTGCCCTTACTATTTTCCGCGCAAATCACATCTACCCCACAATCCAAGGATATAACCACATCCTTTGCCGTTAGTCCTTTGTTGATGATTTCATAAAGTCCAGATATCTTTCGGTTGGATAGATAAAACATTCTTTTGATATCAGATTTATGGATATCAAGATCAATTAACAACACTTTCTTGCGCATATGGGCCAAAGCGATGGCCATGTTGCAGGCAGTCAAAGTTTTTCCTTCATTGGGTAAAGCGGATACAATGGCAATGGTTTGCATATTTTGTTCTTTTGCTTTATATTGAAAAGCTGCTATCATCCGATAACATGCTTCTACATAAGCAGCAGATACAATTTGATCTTCCAACAAGCTCACAGCTTTTTTTCTATTTTTTTTGAAATGGGGCAATTCACCCAAAACAAACAACTGCAAGTCTTGCTCTATGTCATTGGCATTTCTAATTTTACGAAATCCCATGCCCAACAAAATGGCTAATAAACAACCTAATACAAGCCCTGCCAGCAAACCAATACCAACTTTCTGGGCAATTTGCGTCACATAATCTGTGGAAGCAGTGTTGGCATAATCAATGACATTCACATTGCCAACCTCTAGGGTATCTAATAAAATTTGAGGCAAAACCTCCATCAAGGCATTGGAAAGTAAAATACTAACTGCAGGATCCGACCAATATACTTCTACTTTCAACACTGCGGTGTTTTTTATGGAGGAAACCAATATTTTCCCCTTTAACAGCTGGGGATTGATATCCAAACCCACCTGCTCCACCAAGGCTTTAACAACTTTATCGCTGTTGACCAAAGCTACCACCGAATCAACCAAATTTTGGGCATAAAGAAAATCTGTATTGCCAGGCTCCATTTCATTGTTATTATACAATCCAGAACTGTTTTTAGCAGTTAATACCATCAGGGCATCTGCATGAAAAGTTTGTTCAGTATATCGCAAGGCAAAGTATGTTGCCCCCACCCCTGCCAGAATCGTCAAAGCAATGACAAACCATTTCCATTTATCAAGATAATAGACAATATCCCCTATACGAATTTCATGCTCCACCAGTTCACTGTTCATGGCCAATTGATTCTCCCTTTTAATAAGCTTTTTACTTTTTTTAACCATTCATTGCAGACAATAGGCATAAAACAAGGTCTTACATAACTTTTTATATCACCTGCTCTTCCAAAACAAAAAACAGTACTTTAATACATTGATATATTGTCATAGTATATTAGCACCATAAATCGTAGCGATTAGCAGAATCCCAAGCAATTGATTCATTTAGCAATTTTGTGACATAAAAATACCCCATGTAACTTCTTATTTAAATCAAATCTCCAAATAAGCATACAGAAAAGATACATGGGACATTGCAATTATTTTAGCATATATGAAGTTAAGTGTATAGATTAAATAAAAACCATTCTAAAATACATAATAATAAGAAAATTCTGTTCTTATTATGTTTTAGTTTTTTTATTCATTATATAATACTTTATCAGCATTATTGATGCAAAAAGACGCCTTCCCTTGTTGAGAATGCGTCTTTTACTGGTTACCTGTACCCCTTTGCTAACACATCTTTTTCGCTGCTGCCATGGCCTCTCTCACAGATTCCGGCGCGGGTCCGGCCAACTGTTTTCTTGCTTTCACACACTGTTCCACAGCAATGGCTTGATAAACATCCTCTGCAATCACTGGGGAAAAAGCTTGGAATTGTTCCAAACTGAATTCCTCTAAGCTTTTCTTTGCTTCTACACAAGCATACACAATCTTGCCTACAATTTCATGGGCCTCCCGGAAGGTAATGCCCTTTTTCACCAAATAATCCGCTAAATCCGTAGCATTGGTAAACCCACCCTTGGTAGCTTGAGCCATGTTTTCCCGGCGTACCTTCATGGTGGCTACCATGGGCCGAAAGACCAGCAAAGATTTTTTCACCGTATCCACAGCATCAAAAAGGGCTTCTTTATCCTCTTGCATGTCTTTGTTATAAGCCAAAGGGAGTCCCTTCAGCATGGTCAGCAAGGTGGTCAAATCCCCAAAAACCCGGCCAGATTTTCCCCGGATTAATTCCGCCACATCAGGGTTTTTTTTCTGGGGCATCATACTGCTACCCGTACTATAGGCATCATCCAATTCAATAAAAGCAAACTCAGCGCTGGACCAAAGGATAATTTCCTCGCAAAAACGGCTCAAGTGCATCATGATCAAGGAACCAGCAGCAATGAATTCCACCACAAAATCCCGATCACTCACAGCATCCAGACTGTTTTGGGCCACCTTATCAAAGGAAAGCTGTTCAGCCACATAGGCAGGATCCGAAGCATAAGTGGTACCAGCCAAAGCCCCGGCTCCCAAAGGAAGCACATTGATGCGTTTGCGACAATCCTGCAAACGTTCCTTATCCCGCTGGAACATTTGTACATAGGCCATCAGATGGTGGGCCAAGGTAATGGGTTGGGCCCGTTGCAAATGGGTATAACCAGGCATGACTGTGTGTACATGCTCTTCTGCTAAGATGAGCAAGGTGTTCTGCAACTCTTCCAGCAAACCCTTTACAGCATCCACTTCATCCCGCAAATACATGCGCACATCCAAAGCCACTTGGTCATTGCGGCTGCGGCCTGTATGCAATTTTTTAGCTACAACACCGATTTTTTCAGTCAACAGTTGTTCCACATTCATGTGAATGTCTTCTGCTGACACGGAAAAAGTCACCAAACCCTGCTCAATGTCTGCCAATACGGCTTCCAAGCCCTGGACAATGGCCTGGGCTTCTTTGGGGTCAATAATATTGGTTTTGCCCAGCATCTTGGCATGGGCTATGCTTCCTTGGATATCGTAATGATATAACCTACTATCAAAAGAAATGGAGGAATGAAAATCTTCCACCAAGGCATCTGTATCCTTTTGAAAGCGGCCACCCCATAATTTACTCATATCTACCCTCCAATACCCTATCCCTAATCTTTACAAACACCAAGCAGGCTTTTTTACTTTTTGGCCTGTTCTTCCATCAAAGCCCGCACCTTTAAGGGCAAACCAAATAAGTTAATAAAGCCCTCAGCATCCTTTTGGCTATATACTTCATCCTTATCAAAGGTTGCTAGCTCTTGATTATACAACGAATAGGGAGAAGTGATCCCAGCAGGGGTACAATTGCCCTTATACAATTTCATACGTACTGTACCGGTAACAGTTTTTTGAGTTACATTGACAAAGGCGTCCAAAGCTTCCCGCAAAGGAGAGAACCATACCCCATCATACACCAACTCCGCGTAGCGGGCTGCCACCACCTCTTTGTAATGCATGGTAATCCGGTCTAGGGTCAAACGCTCCAATTCCCGGTGGGCCAACCACAACACTGTGCCCCCTGGGGTTTCATAAATCCCCCGGGATTTCATGCCCACCAAGCGATTTTCCACCATATCCACCACCCCAATGCCATTGGCGCCACCAATAACATTCAAGTGCTCCAGCAAAGCCACAGCATCCAGCTGCTTTCCATCCAAGGATACAGGTATGCCCCTCTCAAAGCCAATCTCCACATAGGTTGGTGAATCCGGCGCCTTTTCCGGGGCCACGGCTAATAAAAGTACATCCTCTGGACATTCCTGGGCAGGATCCTCCAAAACGCCCCCTTCATGGCTGAGATGCCAAATGTTGCGATCCATGCTGTAAGGACGGGATTTGGTCACTGGTACTGGTATGCCCCGGGCATTGGCATAATCAATGGCATCATCCCGGGAACAAATATCCCACTCCCGCCAAGGGGCTACGATTTTTAAATGAGGATTTAAGGCTTTAATTCCTAATTCAAAACGCACTTGGTCATTGCCTTTTCCCGTGGCCCCGTGGGCTATGGCTTCAGCCCCTTCTTTGGCGGCGATTTCCACCAATTTTTTAGCAATCAAGGGCCTGGCCATGGAAGTGCCCAACAAATATTTTCCTTCATACAAGGCTCCGGCTCTTAAAGTAGGAAAAATATAATCCTCTACAAACTCCTGTTTCACATCTTCTATGTATAGCTTGCTGGCTCCGCTTTTGATGGCCTTTTCATGCAAAGGCTCAAGCTCTTCTCCTTGTCCCAAATCAGCTGCCATGGCCACCACATCATAGCCATAGTTTTCCTTTAGCCAGGGAATGATGATAGAAGTATCCAAACCTCCAGAATAGGCAAGCACAACTTTTTTCATTTGACAAGCACCTCTTTCTAAAACATTGTCCCCTATTGCCAGGGGATGTCTTCCATTTCCTTGTTACAAAAGCAAAGCCAAAACAGCTTTTTGGGCATGTAAACGATTTTCCGCCTCATCCCATACAGCCCCGTGGGGACCGTCAATGACAGCAGTACTCACTTCTTCCCCCCGGTGTGCAGGCAAACAATGCAAAAACAGATAATCCCTTGCAGCCAGTTCCATTAGCTTTTCATTCACCTGATACCCGGCAAAACTTTTTAAGCGCTCCTCTTGTTCCGCTTCCTGCCCCATGCTGGTCCATACGTCAGTGACCACCACATCTGCGCCTGCCACCGCTTCTTGGGGATGGTCGAAAATAGCAATGGATGCACCAGTTTGCTGGGCATCTTCTTGGGCTAACTGCACAATATCTTCCCGGGGCTTATAGCCAGGGGGCGAGGCCACGGCAATATGCATCCCAGTCTTGGCGCATCCGAACAGTAGGGAGTGGGCCATATTGTTGCCATCCCCCACAAAGGCCAATTTTAAGCCAGCCAATTTTCCCTTTCTTTCCCGAATGGTTTGTAAATCAGCCAACACTTGGCAGGGATGCAATAAATCCGTTAGACCATTGATTACCGGAATATCAGCATATTGGGCCAATTCCTCCACATCTTCCTGGGCAAAGGTGCGAATCATAATGCCATCCAAATAACGGGATAAAACCCGGGCCGTGTCAGCCACAGATTCTCCCCGTCCCAATTGAATATCCCGGGAACTCAAAAACAAGCTTTTTCCGCCCAACTGATACATCCCCACCTCAAAGGAAATCCTGGTGCGGGTGGAGGATTTTTGAAAAATTAACCCTAAGGATTTCCCTTGCAAATAAGGATGAGGCTCGCCTCTTTTTTGTTTTGCTTTTAGGACATCTGCCAAATCTAGGATTTGTTCAATCTCCCCAGGGGTAAAATCATGCAAAGACAATAAATCTCTACCCCGCATTTGATCAGATATTGGTTCCATATTTACACCGCCTTTTCCATACAACCTACATCATTCTGTTTCAGGCTCTCCCAAAGCCTAAAAACCACCGTTTCATATGATTTTCATCATGTTCAGGCAATACTGTCATTTTATCTCCCTCTTATCCGAAACACAAGGAGATTCTATCATATCAGCAAATCTATGGTTTAAACCATTAACAATCAAAAAATGCCTTCATATTCACTGGTTCTGCTTCCTCCCCTTGCCAAAGAGACTGCAAGACTGTAAGCATGGCTTTGGCTGTATCCAAAGAGGTAAGGCAAGGCACCTTATATTCAGAAGCGATCCGTCTCAAAGAAAATCCTGCCCGCTCCGGAATCTTGCCCCGGGTGGGGGTATTGATGACCAATTTCACTTGTCCCGAGCGAATGGCCCCTGGCATATCTTCTATTCTTTCCACTGGTATACCAAGCTCTTCCAGCCTATGGGCCGTGCCAGCACTGGCCCATAGAGCATACCCCAAGGCAGCATATCCTTTGATAATGGGCAGAGCTTCTTCCTTATCCCGGTCAGCCAAAGAAACCAAGACAGCCCATGTTTGTTCTTGCCCCAAAGGTACTTCTAAGCCTGCGGCCAACATGGCTTTGTACAATGCTTGGGAAAACAATCTATCAATGCCCATCACTTCCCCGGTGGACTTCATTTCCGGTCCCAAGGCGGTTTCCACTAATCCCAGCTTTCCAAAGGAAAATACCGGGGCTTTTACGGTAATCAGCCTTGGACATGGCCCTAAACCAGATTCATAGCCCAGGGAAGATAGGGTTTGGCCCAACATGGCTTTGGTGGCCACTTGTACCATGGGTGTTCCAGTGACTTTGCTCAAAATGGGCACAGTTCTGGAGGCCCGGGGATTCACCTCCAATACATACACGCCCGCATCCCCCACCACATATTGGATGTTAATCAAACCGCAAATGCCCAAGGCTTGGCCGATTTTTACAGTATCCTCCACAATGCGGTTGATATCTTCTTCCCTTAATGTTTGGGGCGGATACACGGCAATGCTGTCTCCAGAGTGTATGCCAGCTCTTTCAATATGCTCCATAATCCCTGGAATATAAATGGTCTCTCCATCTCCAATGGCATCTACTTCCACTTCTTTGCCTTGGATGTACTTATCCACCAGCACAGGATGCTTGGGAGAAACCTTGACAGCAGTATCCATATACTTCATCAGCTGGGCGCTGTTATACACAATCTCCATGGCCCGGCCTCCCAATACATAGGAAGGACGCACCACCACAGGATAACCCAGGTTTTCGGCAATCTCCCGGGCATGCTCCACCGTAAAGGCTGTGCTTCCTTCGGTTTGCTGGATCACCAAACCGGACAATAGGGCCCCGAATTTTTCCCGATCCTCTGCGGCATCAATGCCTTCAAAGGAAGTGCCCAAAAGGGGAATGCCCCGCTTGGCCAATTCTCCAGCCAAATTGATGGCTGTTTGCCCGCCAAATTGCACGATCACGCCCAAAGGGTTTTCCTTTTCAATGACATTGAGCACATCTTCCAAGGTCAGAGGCTCAAAATACAGTTTATCCGCTGTATCAAAGTCCGTGCTCACGGTTTCAGGATTATTATTAATAATAATGGCTTCCAATCCCTGGGCCTGAATGCCCCATATGGAATGTACAGAACAATAATCAAACTCAATCCCTTGGCCAATGCGAATGGGTCCGGATCCCAAGACCAACACCTTTTCCTTGGCAGATACCGGGGTTTCATCCTCTTGGTCATAGGTAGAATAATAATAAGGGGTAAAAGCATCAAATTCCGCGGCACAGGTATCCACCACTTTATAGACTGGTACAATGCCTAGTTCTTGGCGCAATTGGCGCACTTGATCTGCGGTTTTGCCCAACAAACGGGCAATTTGGCTATCCCCGAAACCTAGCCTTTTGGCTTGTAGCAACAAATCTTTGGGCATAGGCCAACCACAGGAGCGTAATTGCCCTTCCATGACTACCAAACCTTTGATTTTTTCGAGAAAATAATAATCAATTTTGGTCAGCAAATAGACTTCCCGCATGCCCCAAGCCCGACGGAAAGCCTCAGCCACTGCAAAAATCCCCTCATCATTTGGGGTAGACAAACGGCTCTCCAGCTCCATTTCACTCCAACTGGCAGAGCCTTTTAGCTGCAAGCTATCCACCCCGATTTCCAGGGAACGGATGGCTTTCAACAGAGCTCCCTCCAGGGTTCTGTCTATGGACATCACTTCTCCAGTGGCTTTCATTTGCGTACCCAAAGTACGGTCTGCTGTGGCGAATTTATCAAAGGGCCACCGGGGAATTTTTACCACCACATAATCCAAGGCAGGTTCAAAACAAGCACTGGTTTTTCCGGTCACTGGATTGATAATTTCATCCAAATGCAGGCCAATGGCAATTTTGGCCGCCATTTTGGCAATGGGGTATCCTGTGGCCTTTGAGGCCAAGGCGCTGGAACGGCTCACCCGGGGGTTTACCTCAATGATATAATATTGAAAGCTATCCGGATCCAAGGCAAACTGCACATTACAACCACCCTCCACCCCCAAAGCACGGATGATTTTCAAAGCAGCTGAACGCAACAATTGGTATTCCCTATCCGCTAAGGTTTGGGAGGGAGCCACCACAATGCTATCCCCTGTATGGACCCCAACGGGATCAATATTTTCCATGTTGCAAATGGTAATGCAATTGTCCCTGTTGTCCCGCATGACCTCATATTCAATCTCTTTCCAACCCACCAAGCTCTTCTCCAGTAAAGCTTGGTTAATCATGCTCAGCTTTAAACCCCGTTCCAAAATGGTGGACAGTTCCTGGGGATTGGTGGCAATCCCCCCGCCTGTACCACCTAAAGTATAAGCTGGCCGCACAATGACCGGGTAGCCAATGGTTTCGGCAAAAATAAGCCCTTGGGCCAAATCCGTCACAATGGCACTGGGTGGCACAGGTTCTCCAATGGTTAACATGGTTTCCTTAAAGGCTTCCCGATCCTCCGCTTTTTTGATGGTTTCCACAGAGGTTCCCAACAAACAAACTTGATATTGCTCCAAAACACCTTGTTCCGCCAATTCCACGGCCAAATTCAGGCCTGTTTGCCCGCCCAAGGTGGGCAACAAACCATCCGGTCGTTCTTGGGCAATGATTTTGGCAACAGTCTGCCAAGTCAAAGGTTCTATATACACTTGATCCGCAATATGGGCGTCTGTCATAATGGTGGCTGGATTGGAATTCACCAACACCACATCCACGCCTTCTTCCCCCAGAGATTTACAGGCCTGGGTTCCAGCATAATCAAATTCCGCTGCTTGGCCGATGATAATGGGTCCAGAGCCAATTACCATGACCTTGCGTATATCATTGCGTCTGGGCATAATTATCCTCCATGACTTACTTCAGCCAATACCTTATCCAATGTTTGTATGGCAAAATCCGCGTCTTC
>CATZDY010000100.1 GCA_958417755.1 uncultured Peptococcaceae bacterium | reverse complement strand
TGCTTTGCCATACCCGGAATACCTATATTTTAGCAGATGGAGAAGTGGCGATTCTGACCAAAGATAGTGTGCAAGTGGTGGACCAATACGGCAGGGCTGTGGATAAACAGGTGTTTGAAGTGAAATGGGAAGCTTCTCAAGCAGAAAAAGCCGGTTACGATCATTTTATGCTCAAGGAAATCCATGAGCAACCCAGGGCTTTGCGGGATACTTTGAGCAGTCGGATTCATCCCCAGGGGGATGAAGTGGTATTGCAGGAAATAACCATGACAGAGGAAGAAATAAAAGGATTGCAAAAAATCTATATTGTTGCCTGTGGTACAGCCTATCATGCGGGGCTGGTGGGGAAACATGTGATTGAGCAATTGGCCCGTTTGCCTGTGGAAGTGGATATTGCTTCGGAATTCCGCTATCGCAATCCCATGGTGAATGAACATACTTTGGTGATTGTGGTCAGTCAGTCCGGGGAAACAGCAGATACGTTGGCTGCCATGCGGGAGGCCCAGCGGCGGGGAGCCAAGGCAGTGGCTGTTACCAATGTGGTGGATAGCACTGTAGCCAGGGATGCGGATTATGTATTATATACCTGGGCTGGGCCGGAAATTGCGGTGGCTTCCACCAAAGCCTATACGACCCAACTGATGGTAATGTATTTATTGGGCATATTCTTGGGGCAAAAGCGGGGAACCCTTACTGCCACGCAAGCCAAGGACATTATTGGGGAAATGAAAAAATTGGGTGATAAAGTAAAATCCATTTTAAATAATGGCAAAGTGATTGATGAATTTGTGGAGAAATACGCCCAATGTCCTTGCGCCTTTTTCATTGGCCGCGGCTTAGATCATATGGTGGCCCAAGAAGGGGCGCTAAAGTTAAAAGAAATCTCTTACATCCATGCGGAAGCTTATGCTGCTGGGGAATTGAAACATGGGACTTTGGCATTGATTGTGGAAGGTGTACCGGTGATTGCTTTGACCACCCAACAATATTTGTTTGAGAAAATGTTGAGTAATATCAAAGAAGTAAAGGCCCGGGACGCCATTGTCATAGCCCTGTGTTTGGAAGGGAATAATGAGGTAGAAAAAGTGGTGGACCACGTGTTGTATATTCCGAATACCCATCCAGTGTTAACCCCCATTTTGGCTGTGGTGCCTTTACAATTGTTGGCTTATCGCATGGCTGTGGCCCGGGGCAGTGATGTGGATCAACCTAGAAATTTAGCAAAATCCGTGACTGTGGAATAAAGGTATGATTTGCATGAAGAAAAATTAAAAGCAAGAGCCTGATATAGCAAAAGGCTACTCGAAAGCCAACGCAAAAACTTTCCGAGTAGCCTTTTGTCTTAGCATATTGGGTTATCGTTTGATAAAAGCGCCCATCTCTCTGTATATGATGGGGGTAAAAAGAAAACATGTACGTTATAAAGGAATGTTTCCGCTACTGCTTACCAACTATACATATTGGATATGCGCAGATGATATAGCGATTAGCGTATAGCAGTATCCTTTTCGTAGCTATATGATATCATTGAAATGAATGAGCGTCAATGTGTGAAATTTTCACTTTCTTGTGCTGAAAAATAGAGAGAATTGTAAACCAACACCCCTTTGTTTTACAATTCTCTTTGCCAAAACGTGTACTCATTGTAGCATGGTGATCAATCTTTTACAAGGGATGAAAAATGTCGTTATTTCTCGAATAAAAGTGCTATGCTGGAGAAGCTAGCCAAAAGAAATAGAGAGATTTATAAACCAATGGCCATTGGCTTTATAAATCTCTCTTGTCCGGAGATGTGTATTGATTATAGCATGGGCAGTAGATTGTGACAAGGAACATAAAATGTCGTTATGAATCGATTGTATTATTTTAAAAAGAGAAACATCACATTATCCGGGTAGAATGCTTAGATTGTCTAAAGCTTTCATGAGTGAAAGTAATGAATCATGATGATAGTTCATGATTGTCAGAAAGGAATGTAAAGACGTGTAAAGCAACAATCATCAATTGCTGTTTTACACGTCTTATTTTGGCTAAACTTCCCGAAGTAACATACTTTCGGATAAAATTCAATATATTCCTCAGGGCTTATAAAACCGGGTTTTTTCATCACAAAAGATATGAAATGTTTTGAAAATATTATCACAACATTGAAAAAAAATCAATTTTTCAAGCAAATTATCTTGAAAATAAGTTCAATTTACCGTCAATGTTGTGGTCAATAATCAAAAAGGATGGGGTGCAAATGTCGAGAAGAGGAGAGAATATTTATAAAAGAAAAGATGGTCGGTATGAAGGCAGATACATTAAAGGTTATGATTCCTTGGGCAAAGCAAGGTATGGATATGTTTATGCCCGAAATTATTGCGAAGTAAAAACAAAGCTTATGCAATGTAAAATAAATATGCAAAATCAACAACAGCCATGCCATAGTAATATAACTGTAAGCCATTGGTTTCAATTATGGTTATTATCTCTTGAAAATCAAGTGAAGCCTTCAACATATGGTGTTTATATGGGATATATTCACAATCATATATTGCCTGATTTGGGAAATATAAAATTAATTAAATTAAACAGTAAAACCATACAAGATTTTATCAATAGAAAATTAAATCTCGGTTTATCAGTTAAAACTGTTCGTTTAATTTTTGCTATGATGAAAACAGCTTTGCGTGAAGCGCAAAACAGAAAATTAATCAATGATGTTTATTCATCTATTAAACTTCCTAAGCTTGAACATAAAAGTATAAGGATTTTGAGTAGAAAAGAGCAAAAAAGGATTGAAAAAGAAATTGCAATATCCAAGAATCTAAATGATATAGGGATATTAATATCCCTATATACTGGTATGAGAATTGGTGAATTATGCGCGCTAAAATGGGAAGATATAGACTTTGAAAAAAATACCGTACGTATAGAAAGAAGTATTCAAAGAATAGCAAATTTAGATAAGAATGACTCCCATAAAACCAAGGTTATATTTTCAACGCCCAAAAGTATCGCCTCTTGCAGAGAAATACCTTTGCCACAATTTTTAATGGATAAACTAAAATCATGTAAAAAAGAAAATGGGTTTGTCCTTCATAATAAGGAAAAATTTATTGAGCCAAGAATTTATCGTTATTATTTTAAATCCATTTTAAAGAAGGCAAAAATTGCTGACGTAAAATTTCATGCCTTACGACATACTTTTGCTACAAGAGCCTTGGAAATGGGTTTTGATGCCAAAACATTGAGTGAGATATTAGGGCATTCATCCGCCACAATTACATTAAACCAATATGCCCATTCTTTGCAAGAACATAAGAAAAGGGAGATGGAACGTTTAGGTGAATTATATGTTTCATCGTCAATTTAAACCGTCACTTATTGGATAAATGCTATGTTTATTATGAATTACTCGTATGTATCCCAAAGTATGTTACTTTGGGATGTAATATATGCTATAGTATTTCTAAAGTGTTTATTTTTATGTGTAATGAATATCCTTGTGATATTGAAGTGGGTTCATGAAAATCAAATTCATTTTAATGAATAAAATATTTTTTGCTAATATGGCATAGAATTAGGATGCAGGGTTAAATCTGCTCAATAAGCCAACACAAAAATTCTTGTTATTGCTGTAATTTGGAAGAAAGAAGTGGTGGTGACCAATGGAGAATGGTTTATTGGCAGCAAAGCTTAAATTGCAGGAATTGATATACGCCTATTGGGTTGAAAGAAATATTCCTAAGGTTCTTTCTTTGCTAACTGATGATATCCATAGCATTGGTTTGGGGGCCTATGGATTTGCTGGAAATAAGCTGGAATTGAAGAAGTTATTGGAGAATGAATGTAAACATGCGCCAAAAGCTTTGGCTGTTGATTTTGATGAAATGATGTATCAACCAATATCCTCAGATTGTATTGCCCTTTTTTCCAGGATTACAGTGAAACAAAAGGGTTCAAATGGACTGTTGCCAAAACGAATGGATTTAACTGCTTTTTTGCGATTTCAAAAGAATGAATATCAAGTGTGTACCCTACACCTTTCCCTTAGGCCAGAAAAAGAAGAGAAGCAAGGCTTGTGTTGTCATCAAGGGGAAGAAAAATTACCATATCTAAAGGAAAATGAAGAGGGCTTTGCGTTACATAAAGATACTGTATCCTTTGGCATGGTAAGCAGGTTCAATCAACCTGGTTACCCAGTTTATTTTTTACATCATCAATTTCTTAGACATTTGGGTTACAATACATATGAAGAATTTTTACATATAGTAGAAGGCTGTGTTGCCAACTCCATACATCCAGAAGATAGGGATAGGGTACAACATACGTTGCATATTAGTTTCCATGCCAGTGATGAATATCACCTGCAATATCGAATGTTAAAAAAAGAAGGTGATTATGTATGGGTTTGGTAACAAGGAAAAAAATTTTTTTCTGCATCTGGAAAACCTTTTATTTTTGGTCTATGTATGACTCCTGTTTTATCCCATCAGCATGCATTATGGTCCCAAGAAAAAGATAATATATGGCAAAAGAAACGTTTGCGTATTGCTTTATCTCAAATGGCAATTGGTCTATTTGATTTTTCTTTGTCCACACATACCATCGTCCAATGGGATAACTTTTTGGCCATAGAGCCATTGTCCCAAAGGATTGAGACCACTCCGGAGATGCTGGTAAAAAACGGATTGGTGCACCGGGAAGATGCGCAGTTTTTTTTGGCCCTGTTTGAGCGGATTGAACAGGACGAAACCGTTGTTTCTTGTGCAATAAGGACAAAAATATTGAGTGCCAACTATGCTTGGAATAAAATCACCCTGGTTGCGGTGGACAATGAGAAGGGGATTCCCTATCATGCAGTGGGTGTGGTAGAGGATATAACAAAGCAAAAGGAAATAGAACTTTGTTGTGGGCAGAAGGAGCAGTATTGGAACATGATGCTTGCTGAAGCTGCGGTATATTATGAGGTAAATGTTACAGAGGATTTGGTTGAAACCTATAGGGAAAAAGAAGCTTTGGGATGGCAGGAAATACCCAAAGAATCTTATCATCAATTATTGACTGATATAGTTGAAACCAGAGTCTTTGCGCAGGACAAAGAAAAATATGTCAAAACCTTTGGCATTGCGTCTATCATGCAATCCTTTGCAGAGGGAATACATGAATTGAGACTTGAGCATTGTTGGCATGATAAACAGGGACAAAAAGTATGGATGTTAACCACCATGCATATCATCCGTGATGTTCTTACTGGAAATATCAAGGGATTCACTTATATTAAAAATATTGATGAACAAAAGCAAAGGATATTGGCTTTACAATACCAATCCCAACGGGATTCTTTGACTGGTCTGTATAACCGGAAGGTAACAGAGGGTTTGATTCAAGATATTCTAAAACGGGAAAACAAACCACAATGTCATGGATTTCTGATTATTGATGTAGATGATTTTAAACAAATCAATGACACATATGGCCATCGTTTTGGGGATCAAATCCTTGCTGAAATAGCCCAAAAAATCAGTAGATTGTTTCATCAACATGATGTTTTTGGTAGAATTGGTGGGGATGAGTTTGCAGTATTTATCTATAATGCTGCTTCTCCTGACTATGTGAAGGAAAAAGTTTTGGCTGTCCAACAATTATTTTTAAAGCCCTTTTTTCAAAAGAGTTGGCCCCTACAGATTTCTTGTAGCATGGGGATCGCCATGGTTGGGAAAGATGGCAATACTTTTGAAGAGCTGTATGAACATGCTGATATTGCTCTTTATGAAGCAAAAAAACAAGGCAAGAATTGCTATGTTTTTTATGGCTCTGACATGAAAAATACTTTGCGTGCCTTGCACCAATGTGCAAAAATAAATTGGGATTCATGATTATTATAAATAATTTGCTGGACTTTTATCATCCGCTGCCTAATGGGTCTAAAAATTAGCTTGCCCCGTCTTCTGTAGCTATTTCAATACATCCATCCTATCCATGGGAGTAAGTTCAAACCCAATAAAATAAAGATTATAATGGTTGATTTCTAACATGGTCCCCTCTTTGTTGCCATCCAATGCTGTATTTACCCATTCCGTGATTTGCGTAAACCCTGCGCTAGGGTCTTCCTTAGCTTCAATGAATCATTATTTTATTGTTCAGCATTTGCAGTTATGTTTCTATATTAGATTCATGCAGAATCATAGAGACAAGATGATAAAAATAACCAGTGGGGTAGGAGAACTCCATCTGGTTATTTTTCTCTGATTATTTTTTGACTTAAGTTTTCTCTAGCGCGGGAGATAAGTGTATATCTTTGTCTGACTAAAAACGTCGACTTTACTGGATTCGGTTGCAGAAGCATTCTTTTAGCTGAGGTTTCTTAGGTATTTATTTTGGTGGGAATCTCTATATTCAGAAATTGCCAAAGAAATTTCACCAGGCCCTTGAGAAATTTGTATTGTACCATTTTTGAGTTCCTCTAACGTTTTTTCCATGGAGGCAATTGTTTTGTTTGCTTCTTCTTGCGTCAATTGCCCCTTAACCACTTGATTTCCTGTGCAGTGATGAGGGGGAAATTTCTTTTTATTATTGTAATTTATCGTATTAGGTTGCTTTGTCCGCAGAATCCAGGATACTTGGTTGCATAGATTATAAAAAATTTCTTTGTTTTGGGAATAGAAAGAAAACAGATTATCTGGTATTGATGTAAAATAATGAATAAAATTCTTTGTTGACAAGTTTGCCAATTGAATATATTATTTGTTAATAATTATTATAGATATTATGTGGGGAATAAATTCATGAAAGATACCAACTATTTCAGCTATTATGGACGGATTGTTGAAATAAAAAGTTTTTTATGAAAGAAGAAAATATGTACAATAAAAAGATGATAAGGCATCTTTATCATGTTGACCAAACATAAATACAAAGGAGGAATGGAAGTGGGAGATAAAAAACTTACCAGTGTCAATGGATCCCCTGTAGCGGATAACCAAAATTCTTTGACAGCTGGGCCTCGGGGGCCTATGATGTTACAGGATTTGTGGTTTATGGAGAAACTGGCTCATTTTGATCGGGAGGTCATACCGGAGAGGCGTATGCATGCTAAGGGAAGCGGTGCTTATGGTACATTTACAGTCACCCATGATGTGACCCAGTATACCAAAGCCAAAGTCTTTGAAAAGGGGAAAAACACAGAGGTATTTGTTCGCTTTTCCACTGTAGCAGGGGAACGGGGCGCTGCTGATGCGGAACGGGATATTCGGGGATTTGCTATTAAATTCTACACAGAGGAAGGCAATTGGGATTTGGTGGGTAACAATACGCCAGTGTTTTTTATCCGCGATGCTTTGCATTTTCCTGATTTAAATCATGCTGTCAAGCGGGACCCCAAAACCAATATGCGTTCAGCTCAGAACAATTGGGATTTTTGGACCATGCTTCCCGAAGCCCTACACCAGGTTACAGTGGTTATGTCTGACCGGGGAATTCCTGCTACCTATCGACATATGCATGGTTTTGGAAGCCATACCTTTAGTCTCTATAATCAAGAAAACCAACGGGTGTGGGTTAAATTTCATTTAAAAACCCAGCAAGGTATTAAGAATTTAACGGACGAAGAAGCGGAAAAGCTTGTTGGCAAGGATCGAGAAAGTCATCAAAAGGATTTATTTGAAGCCATTGACAGGGGGGATTTCCCCCGCTGGACCATGTATTTCCAAATTATGACCCAAGAACAAGCCAAACAACATAAAGAAAACCCCTTTGACATCACCAAAGTATGGAGTCATAAAGAATATCCCCTGATTGAGGTAGGGGTGCTGGAATTAAATCGTAATCCAGAAAACTATTTTGCAGAGGTTGAACAAGCAGCATTCAATCCGACCCATGTGGTACCTGGAATTGGCTTGTCTCCAGATAAATTATTACAAGGACGTCTTTTTGCCTATGGAGATGCCCAACGCTATCGTCTAGGGGTTAACAATGATATGATTCCAGTGAATCGTCCGAAATGTCCGGTACATGCATACCATCGAGATGGCATGATGCGGGTGGATGGCAATTATGGTGCTACAACAGGATATGAACCCAATAGCCATGGGGAATGGGCTCAACAGGATTCCCACCGAGAACCGCCTTTAGAGGTGGAGGGCGATATAGATCATTATGATCCCAAGGATGATAAAAGTGATGATTGTTTTTACCAAGCAGGGGATTTATACCGCTTGATGAATGAGGAGCAAAAACAAGCATTGATCAGTAATACAGCTCGCAACATTGCCCCAGTGACAGCAAACATCAAATACCGTCATGCAGCCCATTGTTATTTGGCTGATCGGGAATATGGGGAGCGTATGGCCAAGGCATTACAACTGCAGCTGGATAAGGTCAAAGCGCTAGCCAGGATGAATCACCAGGAAAGAATGCAAGCCACTATGAAAGCATAAGGACAAAGCATTTGTTCTGTTCACTTGATTACCCAATCATAGTATGAGGCAATTGGTTTGCGAAAAATGATAACATGATACAAAGGCTTTCATTGCTAGAGCTACTTTTCCCCTATCATAAAGGAAAGGTAGCTTTTTTTAAAAGCATGGTTTTTCATTTAGGATTTATATGTTAGAAGAAATCATGCATAGGAAAGGAATAGTAATGCAAAAATTATATTTGTTCATAAAAGCTTGTTAATGATATTATAATTGGTCCATTGTTTTATTAAGTAGAAAAAGACGCTAACAATCAATAGCAGGATGATTGGCTGTATAAAGATAGATTGAGGTGAGGGATGAAAGCTTTAACAATATGGCAACCTTGGGCTCAGCTAATAGTCATGGGGAAAAAGTTTGTGGAAACGAGGCCCAGAAAAACGAAAATCCGTGGTTTTGTAGCCATTCATGCTGGAAAGAACAATCATGATCAAGATATCAATAAAAAAGATTTGTTATATTTTCAACAAGCGGGAGTCATGGATTTGCCCAAAGCGTATTATGGCGCCATCATAGGAGTGGTGGAAATCACTGCTTGTTTGCCCATGGAGATGCTTTGGGGGAGTGAATATGACACTTTACAAGAAAGAGCTTTTGGGGATTGGCGTGCAGGTCGCTTTGGTTATATTCTAAAAAATCCGGTTTTATTGCAAAAGCCCTTTCCAGCAAGAGGGTTTCAGGGATTTTGGCCTTGGGAAGAACCAGCGGGGTTTTAAAGCTTGATTAAATTTTTGAAAAACTATTCGTACTGCAAATATGTTTTTGTTAGGCATAAAATTGGTTAGTAGAAATTTGGATTGCTTTTTTCCGAGGATTGATCTATTATTTTTTTATGGACCGCTAGCTCAGTTGGTAGAGCACCTGACTCTTAATCAGGGTGTCCAGGGTTCGAGTCC
>CATZDY010000099.1 GCA_958417755.1 uncultured Peptococcaceae bacterium | reverse complement strand
ATTTAGTAATATCTCTCCTGAAGAACTTGTTAGTATAATGGGAGAGCCAGAAACAAAAGAGGATTGGAATAATAATACCGGTGCCGGTGTTTATCCAACAACAACCTACACTTATAATAATGGTTGTTACGATTTTTTAATAATGAATAATGCTGTTGTTGTATTCAATATTTATGAAGGTGAAAATTTTAAGATTAAATATAAAGATGAAAAAGATATATTTTCATTATTTGGAATTAAACCTTCTGATACAATTGTAAAGGTTGCAGATACAGGGCATGCTTTACGATATCAAAGCGTTACTGAAAATATTGATGATTTCTGGATTAGTAGCTTAGATCCAAATGAAAAGATTTTAAAATCTATTAAATTTACTTATGACAGTAATTATTATGGATATTCGCCTAAGATAGCTTTATCTGCGTCGGAAGAGACAAAACTACAATTAAGGTGCCAAGAGGCAGTAAAATCAGCTTTAAGATCACCATCTACAGCTGATTTTCCAAATATATTAGAATGGAAAATGTCTAAAGACAAAGAAGAAATTGTAGTTCAGTCCTATGTAGATGCTCAAAATGCTTTTGGCGCAACAGTTAGAAATAACTTTCAATTTGTTTTTACCCCTGACGGGAATCGAATAACGTCATTTATATTGGATGGCAAAGAGTTGTTAAGCTGATTTTAGAATTTATTTAAAACGTACTGGAAACAGTACGTTTTTTTGTGGAATTTACAAAAAAAGGAGAATGTAACCATGACTTTAAGCAGATTCATGAAACAAAATAAGATTCAGAAGGAAAATACATTCTATCCAGCCACCAAATCCCTTACAGATGAGGAAGGAAATCCTTTAATGTGGGAAATTAGGCCTTTGACTACAAAGCAGGATGAAGATATCCGGGATGCTTGCACAAAAGAAATACCTATGCAAGGCAGGAGTAATGCCTATAGGCCAAAGTTTGATGCAAATCTATACATGACCAAACTAGTAGTGGCTTCTACGGTGTGTCCTGACTTGTATGATGCGGAATTGCAGGATTCCTATGGGGTAAAAACGCCGGAAGAGCTGGTCAAAGAGATGCTTGATAATCCTGGTGAATACCAGAATCTTTTTTTGTTTATTCAAGAATATAATGGTTTTACCAATATGCAAGATAAGGTGGAAGAGGCAAAAAACTAATCAATGAAGGGGATTTTGAAGCAAACATTGCCTATTATTGCCTTCATAAGTTTCGTTGGTCTCCATCCAAACTTTTGGCAATGGATAATAATGAAAAGGCTTTCGTCATAGCAGCGATTCAAATCAAGATGGATAAAGATAAAAAAGAAAAACGGAAGCTGAAAAAATCTTCGAAGCGATAAAGAAAGGCAGGTGGTGTGAATGTCAATCAGGACATCAATTGAACTAGATGATGGTGTAAGTAAGAATCTGATGCGAATTTATCATAATTTGCAACTGACAATCAACGGATTTGAGGCACTGCAACGGCAAATGAATCGGATGCAACCAGTTTCAATTGATGCACAAATTAATATCCCTGATCAGGTTCCTCAAATTCATACCCCTGATGTTTTAATCCATCCAATCGTGGATGAGGTAGATATACCTAAGCTGGATATTCCACCAGCTATTGTTCCTGTTGAACTAAGTCAACCGGAACCCATACCCGTACAAATCAGACCTGAGATAGAAGATATTCCTTCTATTAAACCTATATCAGTACCCATTAAACCAACTTTAGATACGGTTCTTAAGATAACAGCAGAAATTAGTCAAGTGGTGAATCACCTTCCACCGCAAACAATTGAAGCGCAATTGGAAGTGCCAGATGAAATTTCCACCCCAAAAGTAAATGCACCTAAAATCGATGTTCACCCTACAGTAGAAGAAGTCCAAATACCACCCATTAATATTCCAACACCTGTGACAGTTGATGCATTGATTGATGTGCAGAAATTAGAGCCTTCGAAACAAAGGGTTGTAGTGGAACCATTGATGGACGAAATTCCACCGCAAGTGGTAATGATCTATCCTAAGATTGAGCAAGTTGCACCCCTGGAGGTTAATGCAACAGCTAATATATGCGATATAGATATACCATCTAGGCCAATACAATTCCAGGCAAAAGTTGAATCTGTAATGGATGATATACCGCCCCAAACATTGACAGTACATCCAAACATAGAGCAACCAGATCCGGTGTCAATACAAGGGCAGATTATTGTACCTGAGGAACAGCCGGAAATTATAGCAACCATAAAACCGTTTGTGATTCCTGACACCACAGTAAATGTACAGCCTGAATTTAAAAATTTGCCTGATGCGTTACCAATAGATATTTTGGTAAACCCTGTAGTGGAACGCATGGAAACGATGGAAGCTGTGAAAATGCCTGTTACTCCTGAGCTTGAACAGGTATCATCAATTGACCCTGTAATAATGCCTGTAGAACCTGTAGTAGCTGAAATACAGAAAGCTAATATACCGGAAATAACAGCAAAAGTTAATCCTATTGTTAGTAAAATTGACATACCAACGAATGTTGTATTAGCCGAGGTAGAGCAACCTAAACCAGTAACAATTAATGCCATAGTAAATGCGCAAAGGTTAAAATTTCCAACGCAAATGGTAGCCGTGGAACCTGTGGTAAAAGGGATAGAACAGTTGCCGGAACCTCCTACAATACAGGTTCATATAGAACCCTTGGTGGATGAAATACCGCCGGTTGAACTTACAGCAACAATAAATTCTGGTAACATTGATATTCCCCAAATAGAGATAACGGCAACCCCCACTTTTGATAATGTTGTTAACTTGCCTGTCATTCCTGTGATTGATGATAATATTGAGCTTGAACCCATAGCGATAAATGTGGAGCCAATACTAAGCAGCATTCCCCGCGTGGATATTCCTGACACCACAGTAAATGTACAGCCCCAAATCAATCAAATGCCAAATATTCCGCCAATCCGGGCCACTATTGAGCCTGTAGGCAATAATATAAACAATAATGGAAACAACCCTCCTGGCCAGTGGAATAGTCCTGAAAACGTTGAGGTGTTCAACGGAAATGGAATGGAAAGATATACACGGGAAATCCAGTCGGCAACAGAGATGACCAACCGGATGGCTGCTATGCAACAACAAATCCAAAGCCAAGCAAACAATACCCATCTATTCCCGCCCAATATGGTTGCTGACTTAAGCAATATGAATAATAGGGTTGCTGGTTTGCGAACTTCCTTGGAGCAATTGGCTAACCGTCCTATTGATGATATGGGGGCTGAGCAGGCTAATCGTGAGATTGAATCTTTGCGTCAGCAACTCAGCCGGGCAGTACATGAGCAGGGAGAACTAACCAGGGCCATGGAAAGGATGGATATATCTGCTGCCAATGCAGCTTACAATAGACTAAACGCCAATTTAAACATAACGGAAAGAGAGATCCGGGATAACATCAATGCCCAAGAACAATTCAATCAAAGGATTCGCGAGGGAGCAAATGGAGCCAATGCTTTGCGGGGCAAAATCAAGGGTATTGCTGCTGCCTATTTAGGCATGCAGGGAATCTCTTCTACTATACAGTTATCTGACCAATTAACGAATACTTCAGCGAGGCTTAATTTGATTGTGGATGATGGTGGTTCTGTAGAGGAATTGCGGGATAAAATATTCGCAGTGGCTGAGAATTCCAGGGCTCCGTTTTTAGCCACTGCAAACATGGTATCAAAGCTCGGCATGCAGGCATCTGATGCTTTTGCCAATAATGATGAACTGTTATTTTTTGCGGAACAAATAAATAAACAATTTGCCATTGCCGGTACCAGTACCCAGGGTATCGAATCCGTTATGCTTCAGCTTACCCAGGCTATGGCTGCTGGAAAACTTCAAGGTGAGGAACTAAATGCAGTACTTGATAATGCCCAACCTATTGTAAAAAATATAGCTGATTACATGGGCGTTCCTGTGGGCGAAATAAAAGAGATGGCTTCTGAAGGGCAAATCACAGCGGAGATTATAAAGAATGCTATGTTTGCTGCAGCGGATAAGACCAATGCAGCATTTGAGTCTATGCCCATAACTTGGGGGCAATTGGGCGCCATTCTTTCCAACAATTTGATTCAGATTTTTGACCCGCTACTCCAAGCTGTGGGCCGTGGAGCGCAATTTGTTTATGACAACTGGGCCACTTTGGAACCTATTTTTTGGGGCCTTGCGGTGGCGGCTGGAGCTTATGCTGTTGGGCTTGGTATTCAAACTGTTGCCACATGGATTGCTACTGGGGCGGCAAAGGCGTTTTTCATCACTCTTCTTTCTAATCCTTTGTTCTGGATCGCCTTGGCTATTGGCGTGGTGGTGGCGGCAATTTACAAATGGGTCCAATCTGTGGGCGGATTGAAGGTAGCATGGATGATTTGCTGTAATGCTATTTTGACCGCTTGGGATTGGGTAAAAATTGGATTTTTCACCGGAATCTATTGGGTGCTGGACTTATGGGATAAGCTGAAACTAGGGCTCATGACCGCTGGTGTTGGTATCCAGAACTACATGGGTGATATGAAGGTCAGTGTTCTGATGATACTTCAGGATATGGTGAATGGAGCCATTGGAATTATCAACGACTTTATTTCTACCCTAAACAAACTGCCTGGTGTCAGTATTGATTTAATTAGCCAAGTAACCTTTGGCACCACGGCCCAGCTCAAAAACGCTGCCGCCAAAGCTGCTCGGAACGCTGATTTGGCGGCTTACCGGAGCGAGATTGATGCCAACATTGCTGGCCGGGATGCCGCCCTGAATCAGATGAGAAATAATGCCCTGGACGCTACCGCTAAACGGGAAACCAATATTGCCGCAGTTCGCTCTGAAGCCCAGAAAAATAGTGCACTTAGAACCAATGATACTGCAAGTGCAGTTGGGCCTATGGCTGGGGATGTTGGGAAAATTGCAGATAATACGGGGGCCATGAAAGATTCAGTAGATATGTCGGAAGAGGATTTAAAGTATTTGCGGGACATCGCGGAACAAGAAGGAATCAACCGCTTTACAACGGCAGAATTAAAGATAGATTTTACCAATCACAACGCCATTAATTCCAACCTGGATTTAGACGGCGTTGTTTCATATATAGAAGACAAAGTAACAGAGACCCTTATTTCTACGGCTGAGGGGGTACATGTGTAATGGCCTATGACTTTTACCTGGATAAGGTTTTGCTTCCAATTACCCCTTCTAAGTTGCAGTTAAAGATCAAAAATCAAAACCAAACAATAACCTTAATCAATGAAGGGGAAATCAATATTTTAAAGAAAGCTGGTCTTTCGGAAGTCTCATTTGATGCTAGAATCCCCCAAATACAATATCCTTTTGCTGTGTATCTGAATGGATTTAAAAATGCCAAGACTTTCTTAGACCATTTTGAACAATTAAAAACCAGCCAAAAACCCTTTCAATTTTTGGTGTCCAGATGTTTGCCAAATGGTCAGCTGTTGTTTGGAACGGATATGAAGGTGAGTCTAGAGGACTATACCATCAAAGAAGATGCCAGTGACGGATTTGACTTGACAGTTTCTATACAACTGAAACAATACAGGGAATATTCTACCCAAATCGTTACCTTAGAAACTGAAGACAAAGAAACAGTTGCCATAATGGAGCCCCAGAGAGAAACAGAAACAGCGCCAGTTGCCAGCGGGACCACCTATACTGTTGCTGCCGGGGATTGCTTGTGGAATATTGCCAAGAAGTTGTATGGAGACGGCAGCAGATACAGGGAAATACAAGAAGCAAACAAAGATATTGTCACTAACCCCAACCTTATCTATCCCGGCCAGGTGCTGACAATACCATAAGCGGGGGTGAGGTTATAAACCTACAGCTATACATTGAAAACGCTTCAATAACATATCAACCTATGATAGAAGAAGGCATCACTTGGGAGACTTCCAGGAAGGGAGAACCAGGGAAGCTTTCTTTTTCCGTTGTAAAGGATAACATCATTGATTTTCAAGAGGGAAACCATGTCAGGCTGACTGTTGACGGGGTGAACCTTTTTTATGGATTTGTTTTTGTAAAAAAACGCAATAAAGAGGGGATTATTTCTGTCACAGCTTACGACCAACTTAGATATCTGAAGAACAAAGAAACTTATCTATACACAAATAAAAAAGCAAGTGAATTATTACGAATGATTGCTGAAGATTTTAGGCTGCAAACAGGAACTATTGAGGATACCAAATATGTGATCCCTTACCGCAAGGAAGAGAACAATACCTTGTTTGATATCATACAAAGCGCCTTAGATTTGACTTTGCAGAACAAAAAAGAAATGTATATTTTGTATGATGATTTTGGCAAATTGACATTAAAAAATATTGAGTCCATGAAAGTAAATTTTCTTATTGATGAAGAAACAGGAGAAAACTTTGAATACACATCCTCCATTGACACAGACACCTATAACAAGGTGAAACTGACCTATGAAAATGAAGAAACAGGGAAAAGGGATGTGTATATTGCCCAAGATTCGGCCAATATGAATGCTTGGGGCGTGTTACAGTATTTTGATACCTTAAAAAAAGGTGAAAACGGGCAAGTAAAAGCAGATGCCCTTCTATCTCTCTATAATAAGAAAACAAGGAATCTAAAGCTTAGCAATGTATTGGGGGATAAAAGGATCCGGGGCGGCAGCATGGTTATAGTCAATCTTCATTTAGGCGATATGATAGTACAAAACTACATGCTGGTGGAAAAGGTAAAACATACATTGAAAGAAAGTGAACACTGGATGGATTTGACATTAAGGGGAGGGGAATTTGTTGGCTAACTTGGTGGAAAGCATGAAACAGGCAGCAGTGGAGGCAATAGAAACAGCGAA
Source organism: uncultured Peptococcaceae bacterium (assembly GCA_958417755.1). GTDB lineage: Bacteria > Bacillota > Desulfotomaculia > Desulfotomaculales > Desulfocucumaceae > CATZDY01. The sequence goes on along the minus strand of CATZDY010000099.1, from coordinate 2,672 downwards.
ACCGGTGAAGCTTGTGTTTGGACTGGTTCAGTCGGTGAATCCCTTGAAGATTTTTGTAGATTCCAAGATACTTTTAAGTGAAGAATTTCTAATTTTAAGCCGCAATGTAACAGATTATGAATTAACAATGGATGTAGAACACCAGGTAGGGATTGGGGTGGAGCCCTATGAACCGCCTGAACCAAAAGTAGCAGTGGAACCAGCTCATATTCATGATTACACAGGGGAAAAGGTCTTCAAGGTGAAAAACGCTTTACAAGAAGGGGAAAAGGTGGTCATGATACAAATGCAAGGCGGACAACAGTACCTTGTGTTAGATAGGGTGTGAAAAAATGATTCCAGCATCCAGCGGATTTTTGCAAAAGGATTTTGTGATAAAAAAGCGGCCTACAAAGACCTACAAGATGCATTTTGAGCGTAAAAATATTTGTGGATATGTGGATGGCCAGGAGGCTATGAAGCAAGCGATTTACAAAATTATCAACACTGAACGATACCAATATATCATATATTCATGGAATTATGGCATTGAGCTGCTGGACCTTTTCGGTATGCCAATCTCTTATGTTTGCCCTGAACTAAAAAGAAGGATTACCGAAGCATTAATGCAGGATGATAGAATCCAAAGCGTTGATGCTTTTTCTTTTGAAGCAAAAAAAAGGGAAGTGCATGTAACTTTTACAGCGCACACTATTTTCGGTGATATTCATGCTGAAAAGGTGGTGAACATCTAGTGTATGAAAAGATTACCTATGAAGTGATTCTGCAAAGAATGCTGGATAGGATACCAAATGATTTTGATAAAAGAGAAGGTTCAGTAATTTATGATGCCCTAGCACCAGCGGCTATTGAATTGCAGCTTTTGTATATTGAGCTTGATACCATCATAAATGAAGCTTTTGTGGATACGGCTACCAGGGAATATCTCATTAGGAGAGCTACCGAAATAGGCCTTTTGCCTCACCCGGCTACAAATGCTATTTTACAAGGTGAGTTTACGCCTGCGAATTTAGATGTCCCTATTGGCACGAGATTTAACCTAAATAAATTAAACTATATTGTGATTGAAAAAGTCTCTAATGGTGTGTACAAGGTTATGTGTGAAACTCCTGGAATTTTAGGAAATCAATATTTAGGTGATTTGACGCCCATTGACTATATCAATGGGTTAGAAACCGCCAAATTAACAGCAGTATTGATTTTCGGTGAAAATGAGGAAGATACGGAACATTTAAGAACCAGAATTCTAGAAAAAGGTAAAGAAGAAGAAGGTTATGGCAATATTGCTGATTATATTAGATGGGCCAAAGAAGTTCCCGGCGTAGGAAATGTGATGGTGGAACCGCTTTGGCAAGGCGAGGGAACTATAAAGGTGGTCATATTGGATGCAGATGGAAGAGATGCATCAACTGAAACCATAAATGCTGTGCAAAAATACATTGATCCGGGAAGAAGAGGGATAGGGGAGGGGAAAGCTCCAATTGGGGCACGAGTTACAGTGGTGACAGCTTTATCTCTTAAAGTATCGGTAAAGATTCCCGGTTTGAGTATAGAGCCTGGTTATACTTTAGAACAGGTGAAAATGAATGTTGGAAAAGCGTTGAGAGCATATTTAAATAGTATAAATCCAGGCGGTGTTATTCGGATTAAGGAAGCGGAAACAGCAATTATTCAGGCCCAGGGGGTAGAGGATATAGGAGATATTTTGCTTGATGGGGCAAGAAATAATATTGTTCTTACTATAAATGAATTAGCTGATTTAGGAAGTGTTAATTATGTCGCGCGCTAAAGAGCGGATGTTTTCCTATTTACCCCCATATTATGAAAGCTATCGCGAGATAGATAATATCTTGCAAGCCCAAGGCGAGAAAATTGACCAAATTATTGATGTATCAAAAGACATTCTCAAACAATTCTTTATTTCAACTGCTACCTGGGGTCTTTCTTTTTATGAAAAAGAATACGGATTGCCAACTAATGAGAATTTAGATTACGAAAAAAGAAGAAAGCTAATATTGATAAAGAAAATCAAGGGCAGCAATAAAGTTGTGCAGATGATGAAGATATTTGAGCCAACAATTTCTTTGGCCTGGGGCAGGTTGATTTTACCCTTTACTTTGCATTCAGAGGTAGATACTTATAATTTGGGGCATTTAGTAAACGTCCTTGAGCGATATAAGCCGGCTCATTTAGGATATGGTTTCCGCATTATTATGCAAGACTTGCAATCAGGATACTCTATCTACACTGGTCATAAATATCGTGATAAAGTAAATTTTTCATTAATTTCTGGCACATCAAAGGCAGGACGTTGGCCGTGGTGGAGCAGTATCGGCCAATCAAAAAATAGCATCATACAAATTAGAACCGATATTGCTACAGGCATATCGGTTTTTCAATATATCGGCGTAAGTACAGGGGATAGGCTAACTACAAATATTGGTATTCTTGCAGAGAAGAAAACAGGGGTAAGCTTGTATTCATATAGCGGTGAAAAAATTGCTAATGGCATAGGCATTACAAATAACTTAAATCTTGCTTCTAACTTAAACCTTTCTGCCGGATCCTCCATATATAGTTATTCAGGAGTTAGCATTGGCAATATTTTGTATGATGAATTAAATTGTACATCAAAATTCTTAGTTGGGAATGTATTGTATCCTTCTTGTGGT
>CATZDY010000098.1 GCA_958417755.1 uncultured Peptococcaceae bacterium | reverse complement strand
TTTGATATCTTAGTGACTCGTCTGATAAGGGTATAATAATTGATATGAAACTTTGATAAGACAGTATTTGAGGGATATACTAGAAGACTTTTTGAAATCCTCCAGCGGCAACTGAAGAGGATATAAGAAATATAAAGATTACTTAAATAAAGTATAACATGTTGAATAGTTACAGACAAGAAGATGATATAAAGAAACTCCCGGATAGGGAGTTATAGAAAGTCTTATTAAATATAATCTGATATATAAGGTTTTTCATAAATAAGATTATTATCAAGCAATCTGATTGTTTCCTCATCTGCTTGGATTTTCTCTAATTTTGTTAGCTCAGAGGCTCGTTTATAGCCCATCAGAAGCGTTGTTAAAGTCCCAATGGATAGATGAGCATGATGGTTTGTTTTTTCATTGCTTAATAGACATCTTCCAGCATGGAAAGTAACCGTAATTTGCCGGTTGTTCCATTCAAGAAATGGATCAGCAATATGGAAAGCTATTGTACAGTCATTTGCTTCTGGCTTACAGTTGTATTGTGCTAAGAAGGTTTCCACATCAACAATACGCCCCATGATATAAGGTCTGATTGTTTCTTTAATATCACTGTCTTCTAAGCTAAATGCAATGGGTTCACTGAAATAGTTGTTACCACGCACTTCGTCTATCATGGATTCATGGGCGCTCATATATTTTCTAAGCCCTTTTCGGGCTTCAACATTCAGGTAAATCATTTCTTTGATATACATGATGTCATCTTTGATTAAATAGACCATATATCCTAAAGGCTTATCATCCGTATTGTAATAGATAGCAACACTGGTATCGTCTTCGTCCCAACGCCAATATTCCTCCCAGGCCAGGTCATTGCGGAAAAGGCAGCCATGTGTCTGCTGGGCAAACTGTGTATGCAAATCCTTAAAATCTGGATTATCCCAGGTTACCCGGCGTACATATCCTGGAACTTCTATGTTTTTTGGTAATTGCACATCTCGGATGGAGTAGGACATTTTATCAGATATAATTTCCCAACCTCGTTTACGATAAAGGGGTATGGAATATGGATAAAGCAAGGAAAGAGACTGCCCTTTTTTTTTCATTTCAGTTAAACTTTGCTTCATCAGTTTTGCCATTAATCCTATTCCTGAATATTCAGGGTAAGTAGCTACACTTGTAACAAAACCGATGGAATAGACTACTGAGTGGATGTTCATTTTTAATGGATATACGGCAAACTGGGATACCAGAGATTTTCCATCAAAACATCCCCAAACATCAGCCCGTTCTAAAATGGGGAATTTAGATTGTTTTATTTCATCATCAGCCCAACCAGTATCTAACAGGGTTTTTTCAGTTACTTGAAACGCATAACGAAGCAACGCATTGTATTGATCTAAATCTTCTGCTGATAATTCCTTTATATGAAAATCATTTTTATTCATTTTTTCACCTTATTAGTTTTGCATAATTAATGTTTGGTATCTAGGAATAAATTTCTATTATACACCATCTACTATAATAACCCGGCTTTCAACAGAACTTATCCTCAGGTCTTTAATTTGGCAATATTCCTTTGAAGAAAAACAATCATCTAAATGTTTTCTGTCCGGGAATCTAATCACAATAATTCTATCAGGTTTCCATTCTTGACTAGATGCAGTCAGTTCTTCTGTACGAATTAAATATTCGCCTCCATAGCTTTCAACAATGGGTTTTACTTTTTCAAGATATTCATCATAGTATTTTCTTTTCTCAGGCTGATTGATATATATATTCACCATAAAGTAACTACTCATGCGTTTACTCCTAGCTTTACATTATTTATAGATACAATTCTATATAGTGTAATTTTAAATATGTTTTTTGTCAATTCGTTCCAATCAACCGACCTTGGATTTAGCTTTTTCTTGCCATTTGCCAGGGTTCATATCATCAGGGATGTTTTTATTCACAATCTCTAAATAATGAGCTGCTTTAGCCCGCATATACTCCATTCGTTTTTTTGCTTCTTTTAATTGAGTTTCAGCAATCTTTTTCTGTTCTAAAATAATTTTATAACGCTCTTGAATGGTGGAGTCTCCCTCCAAGCATAAATTAATATATTCTTTAATTGCCTCAAGGGACATGCCGCATTCCTTGAGATACTTTACGCCAGTTAGCCAGTTAATACTTTCCTCATCGAATAGCCGATTGTTATTTTTATCTCGTTTTACAGTTGGAACTAAACCTTTGTCAGTATAAAATCGAATCGTATGTTCTGTCAGCCCCAATATAGCTGCTGTTTCTTTTACTGTATACAAAAAAATCCTCCTTTCATAAAACTTTTTTTGAGTTAAGTATTGACTTCGTGTAACTCGAAGGTATTAAGATAACTATAACAAAAAACAAAATCTGCATCAAGTGATGAAAAAATAGCTGAGCAATAAAGGGACACAGGCTTGTCTGTAGTGATGCCATTAGGTAGATGCAGAGATTGACAGGTTATGGATATTTATCAAATAAAAAAGGAGAGAATTGATTATGCATGATGTAACTTTGAACAATGGTGTAAAGATGCCTATTTTGGGTTATGGCGTTTATCAGATTGAGGATCAGACTGAGTGTGAACGGTGCGTATTGGATGCCATTGATATTGGTTACCGGTCTATTGATACTGCACAGGCATACGGAAACGAGGAAGCTGTGGGGTGGGCAATCAAGAAATGCGGCATTCCCAGAGAAGAATTTTTTATCACTACAAAGGTTTGGATTTCTAATGGCGGCTATGAAAAAGCAAAAGCCTCCATTGAGGAATCTTTGAAAAAGCTGCAAATGGATTATATTGATTTGCTGTTGATTCACCAGCCATTTAATGATTATTATGGTACTTACCGTGCTATGGAGGAAGCCTATAAAGAAGGGAAGGTCCGTGCCATTGGTGTCTCTAATTTCTACCCTGACCGTTTGGTTGATTTATGCCAATTCGTAGAAATCACTCCAGCAGTCAATCAAGTGGAAACACATGTTTTTAATCAGCAGGTCAAGGCGCGTGAAATCATGGATAAGTATGGCGTACAGCATGAGTCTTGGGGCCCCTTTGCAGAAGGTAGAAACGACATGTTTTCGAATCCTACATTAAAGGAGATTGGGAGCAAATACGGTAAGTCTGTTGCCCAGGTGGCTCTACGCTATTTAATTCAGCGGGGTGTGGTGGTTATCCCTAAGTCTACTCACAGGGATCGCCTGGAACAGAATTTCAATGTATTTGATTTTACACTGACTGCTGAGGATATGGATACTATTGCGGCGTTGGATCGAGCGGAAAGTTCTTTTTTCTCGCATTATGAGCCTTCTACTGTAGAATTTTTAACAGGGTTGGTGAGATAAAGATAAAATTTCGATAGTATTAAATTTCTTTATCGATGAATCCTGCAATAGAAAAGCATAGTCCAACAATACCAATAATAAGTGCTATGGCTTCTGATCCTGATGAGCATAGTTTGAACAGAATTGCAAAAAGAATTATTCCAATACCTAAAATAAGTTTTTTCATTTTTAGACTTCTCCCTTGTCAAACTGCAACTTTTATTTTCTATTCCTGTATATTAGCATACTTGCAATCAAAATAATACTGCTAATGTTCATGTCTATAATGTAAAACACCGCTAATTGCCAGCGGTGTTTTTTATCTTTTCATTATTTTATAATGCAGGATATATGCCAAGTTTTTAAAATTAAAGGTTTACATTAAAAACTAAATTTATCAAACTGGAGTATAATGAATTGTCGCTGTTTCGTCTGTAGCTTCCAATTTGAAAATTACAGGTCGCAGACCATCATTACAGCTGCAAATTGCTACACCAGGCTTTCTAATCCAGTCTCCATAATAGAACAAGTCATTTCCAGCTCCGTGGGCTAAGGCAAAGACGTATTGATAGATTGCCTTCCATGCTTCATCACATAAGCCGTCTGGCTTTGCATAGTCAGCGTAAAACACCTGACCTGCTTTCAGCATTGGACATGCAGTGAGTCCTTCCACGCCATATTCTTTAGCAAGTTCTACGTCTAAAGTGGTCTTTAGCACTGTAATTTTTACTTTCTTCATTATGTTACCCCTTTCAAATGTTGTAATAAATAAAAACTGAATCATAAGTATAATAATCGTAAGTCAGTAAATTAAATATATAAGGAATTATTTATTAATTGAGGAATATTAGACTGAAAAAATTTACTTGTATGAGCCCACATATGAAGTACTCTAACAATATTTTGTTCTTTGATTACTTCATAAACTAAACGAGGTTGATTACCAATCAACCTCATCAGCGGATTTGCATTGATTTAAAGGTTCTCTTAATCCTTTTATGATAGTATCGTTCATGCCAGGAATAGATGCCAAATATAAAGTTTCTTGTATAGCTTTCCAGTCATCGGCAGAAATCAAGACAGCATTCCCATTCTTGCTAAGTATTTGTATAGGTTGATAATTCTGATTAGTATTAGTGACAAGTTTATAAAGGTTTTGTCGAGCTTTAGCAATTGTAACAGATTCCATAAAATCACCTCGTTTTTAATATTCAATACGTGATTACGTACATCAATGTGTAAAGGAATAGGTTTGTTCTTAATCAGAATTGTTCTACGTGCCGACAGGCAGTTGATGATAAAATCTGCGATGGGGTGGAGAATCTAAGTAATCTTTAACAGTGTAATTTTTATTTTATTCATATATTGTATCTTGTAAATATTGTAATAAATGTGTATAAATACTTGATAAAAACTGAATTATAAGTATAATAATCGTAAGTCAGTAAATTAAAGGTGGTGTTTTTTATGTTTATAGGAAGGGAAAAAGAACTTAAAATCCTAGCGGACTTGTATGATTCTTCTAGATTTGAATTTTTAGTTTTATATGGACGACGCAGGGTAGGAAAAACTTCACTTTTAAAAGAGTTTTTTCATAAAAGAAATACTATCTTTTTTTCAGCACAGGAAAAAAACGATACTTTAAATTTAGAGGATTTTTCAAAAACCATTCAGACTTTTTTTGAAAAGAATTATTTTGGTACTTTTACTGATTGGAAAAAGGCATTTTCTTATATCAGTAGTCATGTTGGAGATGAACGAATTACACTTATTATTGATGAATTCCCGTTTATTGCAAGCGAAAATCCAACCATTAAAAGTATTATACAACATATTATTGATCATGATTGGAATGAAAAAAAGATTTTTTTAATCCTATGTGGAAGCAGTGTTAGTTTTATGGAAACAGAAGTTATGGGATATAAAAGTCCACTGTATGGAAGGCGCACAGCCCAGCTTGATTTAAAACCTTTTGATTATTTAGATAGTGCTGAGTTTTTCCCAAACTACAATAATATTGATAAGTTACTTGCTTATGGGATACTCGGCGGCATTCCATGTTATTTACAAACCTTTGATGATAAAAAGTCTATAGCGGATAATATGGCAATTCAAATTTTACGGACAGGATCATTTCTAAAAGATGAACCGCAGCTTTTATTAAAAATGGAATTGCGTGAACCTGCTATCTACAACAGTATTTTTGAAGCAATTGCAAATGGCGCAAGTAGGCTAAACGAAATTGCTGGTAAAATTAACGAAGAAAGTTATAAATGTTCCAAATATATTTCTACGCTACGTTCAATCAGACTAATTGATAAAATTACGCCTTGTGGGGAAAATGAATCTTCAAAACGAACTCTTTATCGAATTGCAGATAACTATTATGCTTTTTGGTACAAATACATTTTCGCAAATCGAAGTTATTATGAACTGATGGACGAAAAAATTGTAGCTGAGGATATACTTTTAGGAATTTCCGACTATATAGGAATTATTTTTGAGCAGATTTGCTATGAATATATGATACGGCTTGCAAAGGCTAATAAATTACCATTTATTCCATTTCAAATAGGAAAATGGTGGGGAAATAATCCCAAAAAACGTAGCCAAGATGATATTGATATTCTTGCTTTGGACAGAACTGGGACATCTGCTATCTTCTGCGAATGTAAGTTTCGCAATGAACTGTTTAATATAGCGGAGTACAATGATTTGCTTTGTGCTTCAGAAATTTTTACAAAACCAACCAATCGTTATTATTATTTATTTAGTAAAAGTGGCTTTACAACTGCAGTAAAAGAAGTAGCTAAAAATAATAATGTTGTATTAATAGATGCTGATATGATATTTCAGATATGAAAGGTTAATGACTTGATTTATTTCTATAAAAAACTCCTGACATAGTTTTATGGTCAGGAGTTTTTGTTGTAAATTAAAAATAGTATTACGTCCCGATCTAGACAATCTAATAAGTACTGAAGGGAGATGGGAAAAAATTCCTGACAGTAACCTGGCTGTGTAGAAAACACAAAAGTATAACATATATAGAGGCAAGCCTATAGGAAGAGCGAAAGGGGTGAAAAACAAATTGGAGGTAAAAAGGAAATTATTTTAGGAGTTTAATTGCAACCAGCTCTTTATCTTGAGCCGTAATGCGTTTATCTAAACGTTTGATATCTTCCCAAATGTAGGGGATTTGGTTTGTAGATTCTTGTACCTCATTTAACTGGTTTTCCATTTTGTCTAGACGGACTTCCATTTTGTCCAAACGATTATCCATTTTATCCAAACGGTTTTCTATTTTTGAAACATTTGATTTTAGAGTTCCCACGTCAGAAGCAAGAGTTTCAAGCAATGATAAGATTTTATCTTCGTTGTTCATTTGGTAGCCTCCTCAGTTAATTGTTTAATTTTAAATTTGTAATACTTACAATAAAGCTACTTAATTTTTCTTCTCAACTGAATAATGTCCCGATCTTGCTGGGCTATTTTATTAACAATGTAAGATAAATCATTCTGAATAACGTCAAACCTGTCATCGATATGTTCTTGCATACGGTCCATTAGGTCCTTGCGCAGTGAATAACCATCGAAGAGGGCAGAAATTTTTTCGCCATGTTCATGCTCAATTCGGGCAAGAGATTGTTTAACTTCGGATAGTTCTGCTTTGGTAGCCATTTCGGAACGTATGGTTTTAAGCTCGTTAAGTATCTGTTTTAAAGTTTCTTCCATTTTATCAGCTCTAATTTTTTATTCAAGAGGAGTTAGATTTTTAATCAACATCCGATTCTTCAATGCTGGGATCATTAAAAAATTCTGACAAACTTATATTAAGCCCAATACAGATTTTTTTAAGGGTAGAAATCTTAGGGCTTTTATTTCTACCAATCATTAAGTCGCTAAGGGTTGATTGAGTCATATCAGCTCTACTAGCGAGTTTATTGATAGTAATCCCTTGTTCTTTACAAAGATTCCGTATTCTTAAAACAACAGCTTCATTTATTTTCATCAGCAAATCTCCAAGAAATATCAGTAGTTATATTGTAGCAAAATTTTTTAAAATGGATTAACGCTAATGCGTTGATGAGAAGGAAAAATAACATATTGCTGTAACGTAATAACGTTTTATGGAATGATCAAATACTGTTTTTAGGAGAGAAAATTAGAATTCCAGGACTACGGAACCAGTATGTCCCAGATAGATTAGGTTATATTCCTTGACGATTTCTTAAGTCTCTGATTCTTGTACTGATTTCCATAATTAATCCACCCAAGTATCAATAACAGAGTTTAGGGCTTTCAATTTATCGGAGGAAAGATTTTTTATTTTGGATAAGATTTCCTTTTGTTCTAGGGTAAGGCTGTCTTCATTTTGAGGAGTAAAGAAATCCGCTAAAGTTATATTCATTGCTGAACAAATGAGTTCTAATGTTGCAACTGTTGGATTTTTGTTTCCACGTAAAATACCACTAATCATTGTTTGTGATACAGAGGACTTTTTGGCTAATGAATTAGCGGAGATATGTTTTTCTTGCATTATAGTTTTTAATCTGTTTGCTACATTCATGTCGATTACCACCTAGCACTATGGTATTAGAATATCACATTTATTATGAAAAAATAAGTATCATGGTATTGATTTATAAAAACTATGGTGCTAGAATATAGCTAGGAGGTGTCATTAATGGGTTTTCGAGAATTGCGTAAAAAAGAAAATATAAGTCAAACTGAATTATCTAAACTGACAGGTATTAGCCAAACCATGATTAGTGCATTTGAACGTGGGCAAAGAGACATTACGATTACGAAGGCTTATAAATTAGCAAAAGCTCTCTACTGCTCCATTTATGTTTTTATCAACATTAATGTTGAAGAAGTCTCATAGATGCTACTCTTTAAAACATGTTGCTGAAAAGCAAATCCCCCAGGGGAAGGGAAGGAACGGGCGGGCGCCTGATACGAGGAATGAATTGATATATTTTGTACATCTTCATATTACCACAAATGGTGGTGAAAGAACATGAAACACAAGTGTAAAAGTTACTACAAAATATGCAGAGAGTCTTCCGGTTTAACGCAAGAAACTGCAGCAGCATTGCTGGATATTTCGCCCCGCTCTTTAGCTGCATACGAAAACGGGAAAACAAAAAATCCAGTTCCAGAAGATATAGTTTCCAAAATGATGGAGATATATGATTCTCAATCGTTAGGATGGTGGCATTTAAAGAATTATAGCATCTTGGGAAACAAGTGTCTTCCGGATATAGAAGTTCCTGTTAGCAATGGTGATATGGCTTTTTAAACTATAATGTCTAAAGAGCTTATGATTGAGGCAGAAAAAATTATCAAATATGTGTTGGCTGATGGAGTAATTAGCTCTAACGAAAAAAGCCTTATAGAAAAATTTAGATTTATCATTGGCAAGGTAGTTAATAAGTTAACATCCATACAAAATTTTGATTGCAAAATGAAAAGAGGTGATAGGGAAAGTGAATGTTCAGTTACCTATAGATGAGGAGGCTAAAGCTAATAAACTTGAGGAAGCAAAACCACTTAAGTTTGATGAAGTTAGGAAAATATTGGGTTGCGGATCCGCATTTTTATATGGTGAATTACAAGCTGGCAGAATTGCTGCCAGCAAATTGGGGAAAAGATGGATTATAAAACCTAAAGATTTGGAGAGATATCTACATCAATTGCCTAATAATCGAAAAGTTATACGGAAAAAAAGAGGGATAGGTTAACTGAGCTAATTTTTTATCTAACAATTCTTTCAGAGCAAAGGGTTAGACAAATGGTCTACACAAAATACTTAAGCAGCTAAAACACGGCACAGCGCCTTGAAAACTACATACCACCAGACCTTTACAGAACAACCCCTGTATTGGCCGACTGGTGAGGGATGCAAGAAATGAAAGGCAAATCGGGAAACTAAAACTGGACTTTCGGCCTGATATGAGGCTGAAAGTATGAAATCGAAGAAGGAGGCAATTCATGAGTAAGCTGATTTTGCATCCAGACTTTAATTTGTATGAGCGCAATGGGCGAGCCTTTTGCAGTAGCTTGCAAGTGGCTGAGGAATTTGGGAAACGTCATGATAATGTCTTGCGAGACATTGAAAATCTGGATTGCAGTAAAGAATTTAACGCCCTCAATTTTGAGTGCGTTAAATATAAAGATAGTAAAGGTGAAAAACGGCCAATGTTTTTTATGACCAAAGATGGATTTTACGTTCCTGGTTATGGGGTATCGAGGTAAAAAAGCGGCCGGATTCAAATAGGCAAGAGAGGAGATGATGTCTTGACAAAGTTAGTTCTTCACCCGGAATTTAA
>CATZDY010000097.1 GCA_958417755.1 uncultured Peptococcaceae bacterium | reverse complement strand
CAAAATGTTGCTTGGAATGGAGGTCAACCCGCCAATGGGTTTGTTCAAAAAGTTAAAAGATTCCTTAACCAAAACCCGGCAAGGGTTTGTGGAAAAAATAGAAACCTTAGTCACTGGACGAAAGACAATTGATGAAGATCTATATGAAGAATTGGAAGAAATCCTAATTCAAGGAGATGTAGGGGCTGATACAGCTTTGGATCTGGTAGAAGATTTGCGCAAATTAGTCAAAGAGCGCAAAATATCTGAACCTGAAGAGCTAAAAGCCCTGCTGATTGAATTAATTGCAGACATCATGGGCACAGAAAGATTTTCCATCAATCAAGGTGGTCCTCCCACAGTGATTTTGGTGGTTGGTGTCAATGGAGTGGGAAAAACCACTACCATTGGTAAATTGGCCTATTATTTTAAAAGCAAAGGACAAAAGGTATTGTTGGCTGCAGGGGATACCTTTCGTGCCGCTGCCATTGAGCAATTGGAAGTATGGGGCAATCGCAGCCATGTGGATGTAATCAAACATACTGAAGGAGCTGATCCCGCTGCTGTGGCCTATGATGCCATCCAAGCTGCTAAAGCGAGAAAAATGGATGTGGTGTTCATTGATACAGCAGGTCGTCTGCATACCAAAAATAACTTAATGGAAGAACTGAAAAAGGTTGGCAGAGTATTATCCCGGGAATTGCCCGGGGCACCCCATGAGGTTTTGTTGGTATTGGATGCCACCACAGGGCAAAATGCCATCAATCAAGCAAGTCTTTTTGGTGAATCCAGTGGGGTTACGGGGATAGTACTTACCAAATTGGATGGTACAGCCAAAGGTGGCGTTGTCATTGGCATCCGGAAGAATCTAGAGATTCCAGTAAAATTCATTGGCATTGGCGAAGGCATAGAAGACCTTAGGCCTTTTGATGCTGTAGAATTTGTGGAAGCGCTTTTTACATAAAGTAAAGGCAAGGAGGGGCTCATCCCCTCCTTTTGTACATGGGGGCATAGTATGCATACATATGAAATAGGGGTATTGTGCTTTTTGCTACTTATCAATGGTTTGGGGTTTTTCTTAATGGGTCTGGATAAAACAAAGGCAAAGCATGGCTGGTGGAGAATCAAAGAACAGACCTTGTTAGGTATAGCTTGTTTGTTCGGCTCCTACGGTATATATGCTGGTATGAAAGTATTTCATCATAAAACAAAACATAAATCCTTTTCCATTACTTTACCAATATGTATCATTGTCCATACATGTATATTGGTAGCTTTTTTTATTGATTGACATGGGAAAATCAAATCAATTAGAATATTAAGCGTAAAAAAATGACTTGACTTTCGTAAAATCGATTTGTATAATAAACCAAAATTGTATATGCAAGCAAACAGGTGCCTCACAAAAGGTTAAAAGGGAATCGGGTGCAATCCCCGAGCGGACCCGCCACTGTAACCAGGGAATTGTTCGCTATAAATCACTGTTTCTTCAGCAAAGGAACGAAAAGAAATGGGAAGAGAGCGAACAAATGATGAAATGGAAGCCAGGAAACCTGCCTTTTTGCTTAAAGTTAGCCCCTGCCAAAAGAAGGGTGCTAGCTTTGCCTTGAAGATGACGGTAAAGTCTTCAGCTATGTAAATAGTGCTACATATGGCTGAAGGCTTTTTTGCGTTTTATTCCTTCAGTTTGGAGCACAAACTTTGGTCTTACAGTGCAATGATAGCACTGGCAAAGCGTGTTATATCCACTCACTTTGTTAAAACAAGGAGGAAGACAATGGCATTGATCAGAGACAAGGCATTGGCAGGGAGTTTGACAAGTTTGATGGAACAAGTGGCTCAACAAGAACAAGTCAGACCAGAAACAATTCAGGAAGGATTGGCTTCCGGAAACATTGTTATTTTGCATAATACAGGGCGGGACAATGGAATTCCCCTGGCCATTGGGGAAGGTTTGCGTACCAAAGTAAGCGCTAGCATAGGAATGCATGGGCACCAAGACATGGAAAGGGAATTGCATAAAATACAAGCTGCTGTGCAAGCAGGAACAGATGCCATCATGGATTTGAGTGTAAGTGGCAATATTGAAGCCATGCGTAAGGCTTCTTTGGCAGCTACAAACAAACCAGTGGGTACATTGCCCCTTTATCAAGCCATGGCTGCAGCAAATGAACGTTACGGTTCATCATTACAAATGACGGTAGAGGATTTATTCACAATCATAGAAAAACAGGCAGCCGATGGTGTAGATTTTTTAGCGCTTCACTGTGGGATTACCATGGATGTCATTGAACGGGCCAAACAGGAAGAAAGAATTGATCCTTTGGTTAGTTATGGCGGCACCCATTTGATTGGTTGGATGCTCTATCATCAAAAAGAAAATCCTTTATACCATCATTTTGACCGTATTTTGGAAATTGCGGCTCAATATGATGTGACCCTCAGCCTTGCTGATGCCATGAGACCCGGATGTTTGGCTGATTCTTTGGATGCCGCCCAGGTGCAAGAATTGGTGGTTTTAGGAAGTTTGGTTCGTAGGGCCAGAAAAGCAGGTGTACAGATTATGGTCAAAGGTCCTGGTCATGTTCCTTTGGATCAATTAAAAGCCACAGTTGCTCTGGAAAAAAGTTTATGCCAAGGGGCCCCTTATTTTGTATTTGGTCCTTTGGTGACTGATACAGCTGTAGGCTATGACCATATTAGCGCAGCCATTGGTGGTGCTATTAGCGCCTGGGCTGGGGCTGAATTCTTATGCTATGTAACCCCTGCGGAACACATTGGACTTCCCAATGTACAACAAGTCCATGAGGGAGTGGTCGCAGCCCGGATAGCAGCCCATTGTGCAGATTTAGCCAAACAAAGACCAGAGGCAGTGCAATGGGATTTGGATATGTCGGTGGCAAGAAAACAATTGAACTGGGAAAAGCAAATTGCCTTATCTGTGGATCCTCTAACCACGGAAAAAATTTGGAAAGACCGCAGTGGCGAATTTTCTTCCAAATGCACCATGTGTGGCAAATATTGCGCCATGGAAATCATTTCAAAATACTTAGGAACCGACAAAATCCAAGCGTGTTAATTGAAAAATGAGAGGAGATAACCCAAATGACACAAATGCTGATGGCTCGGGCTGGTAAAATCACAGAGGAAATGGAAATAGTTGCAAAGCAGGAACAAATAGAGCCGGAATTGATACGCCAAAAAGTGGCCCAGGGAACCATTGTAATACCCAAAAATAAAATGCGCCAACGCTCTCAACTATGCGGTATTGGCCAAGGACTGGAAATCAAAGTCAATGCTCTGATTGGAACCTCCAGCCATAGGGATCAGATGAAAATGGAAGCCCGTAAATTAAAAATAGCCGAAGAAGCTGGCTGTCATGCTTTTATGGATTTAAGCACTGGCGGTGATATTGACGGTATGCGGCAACAATCTTTGCGTTTAGCCTCAGTGGCAGTGGGGGGCGTTCCTTTGTATCAAGCCGGAGTAGAAGCCATTGCTAAAACCGGTAGTGTGGTGGGCATGGAACCAGATGATTTGTTTAGGGTCATTGAAAAACAAGCAGCAGATGGTTTGGATTTTATGGCCATACACAGTGCTTTAAGCTTAGATGTATTAAATACCTTGCAAAGAAACGGTAGGGTAACAGAAGTGGTCAGCAGAGGCGGATCTTTTATGACAGCATGGATGTTGCACAATCAAAAGGAAAACCCTTTGTTAGAACAATTTGACCGCTTGCTAGGGATTATGAAACAATATGATGTGGTATTGAGCATTGGGGATGCGGTTCGTCCTGGTTGTACCGCTGATTCCCTGGATTCTGTCCAGTTAAAAGGGTTGGTGCTCGCAGGGGAACAAGTAAAAAAAGCATTGGAAGCGGGTGTACAGGTGATGGTAGAGGGCCCTGGACATGTACCTTTAAACCATATTGAGGCTACCATGCTACTCCAAAAAAGATTGTGTCACCATGTTCCTTATTATATTTTAGGATTTTTGGCCACAGATGTGGCCCCGGGATATGACCACATTACTTCAGCCATTGGAGCCGCCTATGCGGGAGTCTGTGGCGCGGATTTCATTTGTTATCTTACACCAGCAGAACACCTGGGATTACCCAATGAGGAAGATGTTCGAACAGGTGTCATTGCAGCTCGGATCGCAACCCATGCAGCCAATGCGGCAAGAAGGAATAAACGAATTTGGGATCGAAATGTAGAAATGGCAAAAGCCAGGGTTTCTTTAGATCAGGAAAAACAACAGGCCTTGGCCTTGGAACCGGATCGCTTGTTGGCAAATGAAACCCTGGCTGGGGCTGGTAGTTGTACAGCTTTAGGAGATGATTGCGCCCAAGTTGCTGCCCGATACTTTGGGATTGCCTAACAAATGGTGTTTTTGCCAAAGGCTTATCCCCAAATATTGTAAGGAGCCAAATCAATGGTCCATCACAACAACATGGGAAACAAACAATATCATCCGTAGGCAATGAACCGGCCAGTTTGAAAATAAGAGGGGGATAAACATGGATTTAACCTTAACAACAGTAACCCAAGCAATACAACCTGCATCCGAGACATGGCGGGCCAAAGCCCAAGATCGTTTGGCTCAATTAACAACTCCTCCGGGGAGCCTGGGAGATTTATTGCCCTTGGCTGAGCGTTTGGCAGCCATGCGGGAAACCTTAAAGCCCTCTGTAGCGAAAAAAGTGGTGGTCACCATGGCAGGAGACCACGGGATTGTGGATGAAGGGGTAAGTGCATTTCCCAAAGAAGTTACGCCGCAAATGGTGGAAAACTTTGTATGCGGAGGAGCTGGAATCAATGCCTTGGCTGCAGCAGCTGGTGCTTCGGTCATTGTGGTTGACATGGGCGTGGATGCTGATCTTAGCAACATGGTAGAAAAAAAGCAAATTTTAGATTATAAAGTAGCTTGGGGAACGGCAAACATGGCCAAAGGACCTGCCATGACCAGGGAACAAGCCATCCAAGCCCTTGAAAGTGGCATTGATATTGCCAATCGACTCATTCAAGAAGAAGGGGCAGAATTACTGGCCACCGGGGATATGGGCATTGGCAATACCACCCCCAGCAGTGCCATTCTCTCTACCATGACTGGACATTCAGTAGAAGAAGTAACAGGTCGCGGGACAGGCTTAGACGACGAGGGCTTAAAACGCAAGGTCCAAGTAATTCAAAAGGTTTTGGAAGTGAATCAACCAGACCCCTTAGATGCTTTGGATGTATTGGCCAAAGTAGGAGGCTTTGAAATTGGCGGCATTGCAGGGCTTATTTTAGGAGCAGCTTATCACAAAATTCCTGTGGTGGTGGATGGTTTTATTTCCACTGCCGGAGCTTTGATTGCCAAAGGATTGGCTCCTTATTCTGTTGATTATATGATTGCTTCCCATCAATCCGTGGAATATGGACATCCCTTCATGTGGGAAGCATTGGGTTTAAAACCTTTGCTCAACCTTAATTTGCGTTTGGGTGAAGGCAGTGGTGCAGCCATTGCCATGAATATTGTAGAATCCGCAGCACAAATATTGGCCAAAGTACGTACCTTTGCAGAAGCTGGAGTTACCAACAATGATTGAATATGACCCCCATAAGTCCGGTGTGCAGTATCTGGAGGATTTAGCCACTGGCTACTGGCTATCCGAAGCCTTATTCACTGCTGTGGATATGGGTTTATTTACCTTATTGGAACCCCAGGGAAAACAGTTAAAGGAATTGGTTACCCTTTTGCAATGTGATAGCAAAGCTTTAGAACGCTATTTGCAAGCACTCTGTACCCTGGGCTTATTAATCCATAGCAACGAACATTATAGCAATACCTCTTTGTCTTCCACCTATTTGGTGGAAGGCAAGGAAGCGTATCAAGGGCATTCCATTCGCTGGCGGAAATATTTGGCTTCCCCTTGGCAGGATTTATCCTTGTGCCTACAAAAGGGAGGACGGGTTAAATTTCAACCGGACGGGGAAGCAAGCACGGATTTATCTCTAAGAACTGGCCACTATATACAGGCAATGGATGGCATGGCCCGTACAAAAGCCACTGAAATAAGCAAATTGTTTAACCATTTACCATTAGAGGGAGAGATATTGGATGTGGGCGCTGGCTCTGGAGCCTTTGCCGCAGCTTTTCTAGAAAATCATCCTAAGCTTAAAGCAACCTTGATGGATTTAAAACACATACTGTTGCATACCCGTTCTTACATGCAAAAACGTAATGTAGAAAGCCGAATTTCTTTACTGGAAGCCAATATACTGGAACCCTGGCCTAGCAAGAAAAACCATACCCTGGTCCTCTTATCCAATATTGTACATGCCTATGCAGAAGAAGAAATCAGCCATGTACTGGCGCAAGCAGTGACTTGCCTTCATGAGGATGGTTATCTCATTATACACGATTTTTTTGCAGACCATCAGCCCACCAAAGCTGCATTATTTGATCTGAATATGTTGATAAATACCTACAATGGCAAGGTATTTTCCAGCACTTGGGTAAGAAATCAATTGCTTCAACAAGGACTTTTTGTCACTGAAATGCTTGGTTTAAAAACAGATACAGCTTTGCTGGTGGCTAGCAAAAACAAAGCAAAGCTACAACAATTAGAACTGGATCCAATACAAACTTTAGCTGCTTCCCTCAAAACATTGGGTTTTCATGATGTGCTTTCCGTACCAGTGGAACAAATTCCTGTATCCTCTTGGGCAGAGTTACGCTGCCAGTTTGGCTGTAGTTCCTACGGGCAAAAACATTGTCCCCCCAATAGCATTCCTCCAGAAAAAACAAAGGCCTTATTACAAGACTTTCAAACCGCTTTGGTGCTGGAAGGGGAACCTCCTTTAAAAGATTTTCAAAAACAGGTATTGGAAGCAGAAAAAAGGGCCTTTACAGCAGGCTATTATAAAGCATTTGCTTTTTGGGCCGGACCATGTCTTTTATGTGAAAACTGTTTTTCCCAAGGACATTGCCATCGCCCCAAAGATGCCAGACCCTCCATGGAAGCAGCGGGCATTGATGTGTTCGCCACAGTCAGAAGCTTAGGCAAGGAATTAAAAGTACTTGCCAACCCCTATGATTTTGTCAAATTATATGGTTTGTTGCTGTTGCAATAAATTAAGATGAATTTCAGCGTGTTTTGTATGGCATTAAAATTCTATGGAAAAGAAAAAGGGGAACATTATGCGTGTGCTGCTTGTACAATCTCTATCCACTGAAGGGATATCCTCTGAAATGGTATACCCCTTGGGCATTGTGTCCCTGGCTACCCACTTGGAGAGCCAGGGATATGAGGTAAAGGTATTGGATTTAAACTTAACCACAAATCCTTATTCTCTCCTATATGAAACCCTCCAAAACGTGGCGCCGGATGTGGTGGGAGTATCCTTGCGCAATATTGATCCTTTGGGGAATAAAACCACTTCTCTCATACCTCCTTTTATGACAATTGTGCGCCTTATCCGCAAAACAGCACCTTCTTGTTGTATTGTGGCAGGGGGAACAGGTTACTCTTTGTTTCCTACACAAATCATGCAATTATTACCTGAAATCACCTATGGCATGGTGGGGGAAGCGGAAAAATCTTTTCCTCAATTGCTTGCTTCCTTGGACAATCCCCCCCCTTTACCAGGTCTTTGCCAACGAGTGGGAACAGAAATACAAATACAATCTCCTTCCAGAGCTTTTGACCTACAGTCTCACTACACCATACCTGATAGGCAAAATCTGACTCCTATGCCTTATTTATCAGTGAATAGCTATGTACCTGCTGTGGGCATTGAAACCAAAAGAGGGTGTCCTTACCATTGCTCTTATTGTGTTTATCCTCTTTTACAAGGTAGAGAACTGCGCTGTCGAGTACCCAAAGAAGTGGTGGATGAAATAGAAGAACTGCACAAGGCTTATGGCATACACCGTTTTCATTTCAATGATCCTGTGGTCAATATGGACAATGGACATTTAGAAGCCATTTGTGAAGAGATTCTGCGCCGGGGCTTAATGGTCCAATGGGGCGGATTTTTCCGAGAAGACACCCTACAAGCAAAAAATGTGAATTTGTTTGCTAAATCTGGTTGCGAATGTTTTTCCTTCTCTCCTGACGGGTTAGGCCAAGAAGCCTTGGATATATTGAAAAAACAACTAAATGAAGAAGACATTATCCGAGCCGCAACCCTTGTCTCCAAGACAGAGGTTTTAAGTATGTATCATTTTATGGTCAATGTGCCAGGAGAAACTGAAAAAACAGCTCGCAAGGGAGTACGTTTTTTAGAACGCTTATATGAAATTCATGGTCCCAGGAAAAACTTAGGGACCATTGTATTCAATAACATTCGCATTATGCCCAATACCCCCATAGCATATATGGCGAAAAGGCAAGGACTGATTGATGAACACACCAACCTATTGTATCCCACCTATTACAATCCCCAGCCCTTTAGCTATTTGCGTTATCATTTGGAAACAATACATCTCTATAAAAATGTATGTATGTGGCAAGGAGTGGAAGCATGAAGGTTCTATTACTGGAACATCCCCGCAGTATAACCCAAGAAAGGTGTAATGATATCGCCAATGCCCCTCTTTCAGCCTCTTTAATGAGCGGTTATGTGGGGGGAATGTTGCAAAGTCAAGGACATAAAGTGGAAATATTAGATGGTTATTTAGATAAATTAACTTATCCACAAATTCTAGACCAAGTAGAGCAATATAAGCCAGATATTTTAGGGGTCCACATGGTCTATCATTGGCAAACAGATGAAGCATTGTTTACTTGTTTAACCCAAATAAAACAAGCTGGCTATACATCTTATATTGCTGTATATGGTTTTTATCCCACATTTGCCTATGAAAGAATATTGGAAACTTGTAAAGCCATTGATATGATTCTCATTGGAGAACCGGAACATACCTTTACTGACCTAGTGACCACCTTGTCCCAAGGTCCATTTTGGGAATCCATAAAAGGGATAGCTTATCGGAATACAGAGGGAAATATTGTGGCTAGCCGACGCCCCTTGGTGGAGGATTTGGATAGCTTCCCTTTTCCCTTACGTCCAAAATCTTCTTTATCCATTGGGGAAGTAAATGTAGCTGGCAGCCGGGGTTGTTACGGGGCCTGCACTTTTTGTTACATCAATCCATTCTACGGTGAAGGCTCCAAATGGCGGGCCAGAAGCCCAGAAAACATTGTGGCAGAAATTGACCAAATCAAACATGATTATCAGATGAATTATTTTTATTTCACGGATCCAAATTTTTTCGGTCCTGGACAGCGGGGCCAAGAAAGAGCCTTACAATTGGCTTGCTTATTAAAATCCCGGGACATTCAATTTGGCCTTGAGGCCAGGGTAAATGACATTCACCATGAAACCATTGCTCCTTTGGTGGAAGCTGGTTTACGCCATATATTGATTGGGTTGGAGAGTGGTAGGGAAGAAGCATTGCAGCGCTTGAATAAAAAAACCACTGTGGAACAAAATGAAAAAGCTTTAACCATTTTACGCTCCTACGGAATTGAACCCAATGTTGGTTTTATCATGTTTGAGCCTGATTCTTCAGTGGAGGATTTACGCATTAATTTCGAATTTCTAAAAAGAAATCATTTGCTTGACAATTTGGATATCACGGTGAATGTCCTATATCATCACCAAATCATTTTACAAGGAACAGAATCCTTTAGACAATTACAAGCAGAAGGACGCTTGCATATCACACCCTACTCATCGTATGAAGGCCATACCCCTTATCAACGACTAGAAGTTGAAGCTTTTGCTAGTTGTATGCGAGATATTACAAATCATATTTT
>CATZDY010000096.1 GCA_958417755.1 uncultured Peptococcaceae bacterium | reverse complement strand
AAAATTAGTGATGATATTATTCGCCACATTATTGTGCGAGAAGAAGAATAGCAAGAAAAAATTTATGTCTGACCAGGTGGTGTAAAGATGCTCAATAGGATAATTTTAATCGGAAGATTAACCAGGGATCCAGAGCTACGGTATACGCCCAGTGGTACCCCGGTGGCTAAGTTTACATTGGCAGTGGATAGGCGGACCAATAAACAAGGGGAAAAGGAAGCAGATTTTATTGACATCGTGACCTGGCAAAAAGTAGCAGAAACTTGTGCCAATTATCTTGGCAAAGGTCGTTTGGTTGCAGTGGAGGGTCGATTGCAAATCAGATCCTATGACGATAACCAGGGCATTCGTCGCAAAACAGCTGAAGTAGTGGCAGAAAACGTAAGATTTTTGGATAAAGCAAAAGAGGATCAAGGAAGATCAAGTTTTGCTCCTACCAAAGAGGATGACTTTGCCAGTGAAGTGAGTTTTGTGGATGATGATATGCCCTTTTGAAAAGGAGGGAAAATGCCTTGAAACGTGAACGTGGACGCAGAGGCAGAAAACGTGTTTGCAGTTTTTGCGTAGATAAAGTTGAGAGCATTGATTATAAAGATGTTCCTCGTTTAAAAAAATATGTTACTGAAAGAGGTAAAATTTTACCCCGTAGAATTTCAGGTAATTGTGCTAAGCATCAGAGGATGTTAACAACATCCATTAAACGGGCTCGTAATATAGCATTATTGCCATTTACTGCAGAATAATAAGGTTTTGATACGTATAGAATAACAATGAACCTCCTATTATCAAGATAATGGGGGGTTTTTTCTACAAAGTTAGGATATTGTTTTATTTTATGATGGTTTTTCATGTTCCTTTTTTTCTCCCTTCAGTATGTCCATGTCAGGAGGGGGAACAAATAACAACAAGGGATTGTTTTTGGGGGCAGGAATATGCGTATATATGCAGAACTAACTAGGTTTGTATCCTGTTATTGCACGGAGGGGTTTTTATGTTTCCAGAGGGTGGAAAGCCTGGTTTTGCAAAAAATATTAGAGTGGTAGAATGGCTAAAAGCTGATTTAATTTCTTCCACAGCTGCTTTGTTTAAAGCAATGTTAAAAGGTAGTGAAGAAAAATTATTGGATGCTTTATCTGGGTTAATCATCAATTGTTATGTATTGGGACGAAGGATGGGAATTAGTTATGCCAGAATGGATGTCAATATAGAAACCAAGTTAAAAAAAGGTATTGAGGAATCCCATGAGGTGGAAAAATGGTATCAGGACCTTTCTCAAATGCTGGATCATTTAACCGAACAAAAGAGGTGACCCTGTGGATACCTATTTTAAAAAACCATCCTTAGCAGAAGCTGCCCTTTTTACTGCCATACTAGCAGTGATAGGATTAATGGCGATATATATACCATTGCTATCCTTTGCTATGATTTTGGTTATGCCAGCACCATTAGCCATATTGGTATGCCGACAGAATATTAAACAAGGTTTTCTTTCTTTCATTGTGGCAGCGATTGTATTGTTTATACTTTGTGGAAATCCATTGGCAATTATGATTTTGTTGATTCAAGCAGGCCCCCTTGGATTGCTATTGGGTCTGCTCTTTAAAAACAATGTAACATCCGGAAAAGGAATTGCTGCTACTTCTGTTGTCGCTGTGCTGACCACAGTACTAACATTGCTTTTAGGTTTTTGGTTTACAGGAATCAATCCTTTTGTGATGAGTAATGAAATGATGGATTCTATGGAGCAGGCCATAAAATGGTATACAGATATGGGCATGTTTTCTGAAAATGAAATGGGGCAAGCAAAAGAATCCTTAGAACAAATGATGACTTTGTTTGCTTTATTATTTCCTGGCAACATGGTAATATGGTCTATCATATCTGCTTATCTGACCTATGTGCTTACTCGGTTATGTTTGGTGAAATTAAATTTGCAAGTATTACCATTACCTCCTTTTAGCCGTTGGTTCATGCCCTGGTATGGCATTTGGGGGGCTATTTTGGGTTTGGGAAGCGTTTTATTGGCTAGTGAGTTTGATTCCTCTATTCTAGATGCTATTGGTAAAAATTTATTGTATGTAATGGGATTTTTGTATTGTATATTGGGTATCGCAGTGGTTGCTTTTTATTTTAAAAAATGGAAAACCTTCATTGGATTAAAAATAATCATTGTTGTTTTAATTGTATTTTATGGTCCCTTTATTTTAATCCTATTGGGGGTATTGGATCCTATATTTGATTTACGTCGTTTAGCAAGAAAAAAAGATACCAAGGGGGATTGAAAAAATGAAAGTAATTTTGTTGCAAGATGTAAAGGGGCAAGGGAAAAAGGATCAAGTTGTGAATGTTTCAGATGGGTATGCCCGCAATTTTTTAATTCCCCGGGGGTTGGCAGTGGAAGCCACTACCTCCAAAATAAAAGAAGTGGCTCGTCATAAAGAATTAGAAGATAAAAGGAAGCAAGAAGAAGCAGCTGCTGCCAGGGAACAAGCTAGTAAAATGAAAGATATACTTGTAACAGTAATGGGCAAAGCAGGTGAAGGTGGTAAATTATTTGGAGCTATTGGCAATAAGGATATAGTCGATGCCCTGGAAGAACAACATGGTATTGTGATTGATAAAAGAAAAGTTATTTTAAAAGATCCTATCAAAAGCTTAGGAGAATATACAGTAACAGTGAAATTACATCCAGTGGTACAGGTTCATTTGCAAGTGGCAGTGGTAGCTGAGTCGTAATATTGGATGGATTACAGTTGTTCTTAGATGAATTGATCCCGACCCGACTTATGGTTCCAGGTTCTTCACAGATGAAGGAGGTTAGATAATGAAATTTTTCCTGGGAAAGAAGGGCGGTAATGAAATGGAGCAAAAGGATCAAATAGAAATGTATGTGGATGAGGAAGAACAATTAAAACGCCAAATCAATGCTTTATATAATTTGGTGGTAAATTTATATGGTTCAGATAAATTGGTGCTACGAGCTAGCAAATTGAATGCTCTTCAGCTGATAAAATCCGATATCTTAGGAGAACGGGTGTTAGCTTTACAACGTTTGATCCATGAGGATCCCACCTTTGATGCTATTCCGGAGCTCCAAGAAATTCCTAAGGTGTTGGATCAATTGGAAGAGGAAATCGCTGACAATATTGCTCGACGTTCTGTAGAGGAAGAGATAGAAAAAAAAATAAACACCAAATTGCAACAAAAGCATGAGGATTATGTAAAAGAAATAAGAATGCAGGTGATGAAAGAAAGTTCTGGACCTGAAAATGCTCAGACATTAAAAAAATTAGCTGTGTTGGAAAAAATGGAACAAAAAAAATTATCACGCACAGCAATGGAATTTTTAAGACCCAGCAATTTGGATGAAATTGTGGGCCAGGAACAAGCTGTACGGGCGTTGTTGGCCAAATTATCTTCTTCATTTCCCCAACATATTTTGCTTTATGGCCCACCAGGGGTAGGGAAAACCACAGCGGCACGTTTGGTGTTGGCTGCAGTAAAAGAATTGTCTACCAGCCCTTTTAGCAAAGATTCCCCCTTTGTTGAGGTCAATGGGACAACTCTTCGTTGGGATCCAAGGGAAGTAACAAATCCTTTGTTGGGTTCTGTGCATGATCCGATTTATCAAGGAGCAAAAAGGGATTTAGCTGATAGTGGTATTCCTGAGCCCAAATTAGGTTTAGTCAGTGAAGCCCATGGGGGGGTTTTGTTTATTGATGAAATAGGAGAAATGGATCCATTGTTGCAAAATAAATTGTTAAAAGTACTAGAAGATAAACGCATGTTTTTTGATTCCTCTTATTATGATCCCCATGATCCCAATGTTCCAAGGTATGTAAAAAAAATCTTTGAGGAGGGTGCTCCGTCTGATTTTATCTTAATTGGGGCTACTACCAGGGATCCAGAAGAAATTAACCCAGCCATTCGTTCCCGTTGTGCGGAGGTGTTTTTTGATCCCCTTACCCCAGCGGATTTACAAAAAATAGTGCTGCAAGCAGCTCAGAAATTAGAAGTTCAATTGGCAGATGGGGTGGCGGAAATCATTGGAGAATATACCATTGAAGGACGCAAAGCTGTCAATATATTGGCAGATGCTTATGGGGTAGCTGTGAACCGTAATTTAGCTGGAAATGAGGAAAAGATAATTAGCGCCCGAGATGTATATGAAGTCATTCAGTCTGGTCGCTTAAGTCCTTATATATTGAATAAAGCTTCCGCTGGGGCAGAGGTGGCCAGAATTTTTGGATTGGGTGTTAGCGGTTTTTTGGGATCAGTGTTGGAAATAGAAGCAGTTACCTTTACAGCTGCAAAAGATGGCCATGGAACCATACGGTTTAATGATACTGCTGGAAGTATGGCGAAGGACTCAGTGTTTAATGCAGCATCTTTGCTTAGAAAGTTATCTGGCAAGGATTTATCTATTTATGATATTCATATCAATGTGGTAGGGGGCGGAAAAATTGATGGTCCTTCAGCTGGTCTAGCCATATTCCTAGTGCTCTATAGTGCCATTGAAAACATACCCATTCCTAGGGATTTGGCTGTAACTGGTGAATTATCCATTCGTGGGGGTGTACGGGCTGTGGGTGGAATCCCCGAAAAACTATATGGAGCCAGGCAAGCGGGTATTCAGCGCGTATTGATTCCATTGGAAAATGAAAAGGATGTTCCTTTAGGATTAAAAAATATCAAAGTAATTCCTGTGCAAACAGTGGAAGAAGTGCTCATCAATGTATTTGGTCAGCATTGATAGAATATCTTGCTACTTGTTGTTGAAGGTGAAAAATTTTCTGCCTTTCTTTCAGGGTGGTGCTTAAAAGCACTGCCCTTGGTATTTTTATAAATTGTTTTTAGCAAACCCATAGTAAGGAATTCTTGCTGTAATACTTTACTTTCTTCATGAAGATGATGTTTTTTATTGAAAAATATCTATGCTTCATAGGGTAGAAGAAAATGATATATACTTAGGTTATGTCATAAAGGAGATGGAACATGGGGTGGAAATAAAACCACAAGATTTTGATATATCTTCTAAAAAACCACCGCAGAATATTGATGCTGAGCAATCTGTCCTTGGCGCATTATTCATTGATCGAGAGGCCATTTACAAGGTAGTCAAGCTAGTTACGCCAGCTGATTTTTATTTAGAAAGTCATAGGTTGATTTATCAAGCCATAATCGCTTTAGATGATGAAGGCAAAGCCATAGATTTGGTTACAGTAACAGATTATCTAAAACGAAATAATCAGTTGGATAAGGTTGGTGGCGCCACATATGTGGCTTCTTTATTGGGGATGGTCCCTACAGCTGCTAATGTAGAACATTATGCAAAAATAGTAGAAGAAAAATCAGTGTTACGTAATTTGATATCAGCAGCTACAAGAATTGCCAATATGGGGTATCAAGGCAATGAAGAAGTGGACAAATTGGTTTCTGAGGCAGAACATTTATTCTCAGAATTAAGTAGTCGTCGGGTAACAAAAGAATTTATTTCTTTGCAAGAGATATTATTAGAGATTTTTAAAATCATTGAAAATAGATATCGTAATAAAGGGCAAATATCTGGAGTGCAAACTGGTTTTGTTGATTTGGACAGCCTTTGCTGTGGCTTGCAACCAGGTGATTTAATCATTGTGGCCGGACGACCAGCCATGGGAAAAACCAGTTTAGGGATGACCATAGCGCATAATGTGGCATTAAAGGAAAATTTGCCTGTGGCTGTATTCAGCTTGGAGATGTCTCGAGCTCAATTGGTGCAACGTATACTTTGTTCTGAAGCCATGGTGGATCAGCAGAAAGTGCGCAGTGGTTATTTGGAGGAATCAGATTGGAGCAATTTATTAAAAGCAGCAGGCAACCTATCCCAAACAGACTTATATATTGATGATTCTGCGGGACTTACTGTGCGCCAGTTACAGGCTAAAGCCAAAAATCTAAAAGCTGAAAAAGGATTGGGTTTAATTGTTATTGATTATTTGCAACTTTTATCTGGGAATGCAAGAGAGAGCAGACAGCAAGAAATAGCAGAAATATCCCGATCATTAAAAAATTTGGCCAAGGATTTAGATGTGCCGGTGATTGCTTTGGCCCAGCTTAGTCGGGCCGTGGAACAACGGCAAGATAAAAAACCCATTATGTCTGATTTGAGAGAAAGTGGTAGCTTAGAACAAGATGCAGATGTTGTCATGTTTATTTATCGAGAGGAATATTATAATCCGGAAACAGAAAAAAAAGGGATAGCCGAAATTATTGTAGCAAAACAAAGAAATGGTCCCACCGGAGTAGTGGAGCTGGCTTTTATAAAAGAATTTACTAAATTTGTGAATCTTTCCAAGGAATATTTGCCCAATGATGAAATGGCAGTGGAATCAATATGAAATGTCGTATCATAATATGATAAAGTTTTGTTGATTTATTTATGAAGATGATGGTTTTGTGTTATGATAATGAAAATGATAGGCTCAAATGTTCACTTCTAAACTGGTTGTCATTTGGGTTTTTTTATGTGTTCATACATTTATGAATATAGGCGATGATGATGAAAGTGTGCTATACTCAGATGGATGTACAATTTGCCCAAGGGGTCTCTGTGGCTACAGAGATATAGGGAATTGTTTTTTGCATGTGTATACCAAACCGAAAATTCTATTGTTTTTTACCAAAGGGGGTATGTTTGGTGGCATATGATGTGGTAATTGTGGGTGCAGGACCAGCGGGTATATTTGCTGCTTTGGAATTGGCAAAGCAACAAGTAAAAGTACTTATGATTGAAAAAGGAAAAGATATTGACCAGCGGGTTTGTATTTCCCGAACCCAAAAAAAAGATTGTATGAATTGTAAACCTTGTTCCATCGTATGTGGCTGGGGCGGGGCGGGTGCCTATAGTGATGGTAAATTAACATTGTCTCCCGAAGTGGGAGGACATATGGAGCAATATATTGGAAAAGAAAAATTAATTGAATGCATTGATTATGTGGATCAACAATACGTATATTTCGGAGGACCTCAGAAAATATATGGTTTACAGAATCCAGATGCCATTCACAGGTTCCAACAAAAAGCTTTACAAGCTGAATTAAAATTAATACCTGTGGGAATACGTCATTTGGGCACAGGTCGATGTCAAGAGATTTTAAAAAAAATGAAAATGCATTTATTGGATTTAGGTGTTGAAATCATTACTTGTACTGAAGTAGATGATATTCTGGTGGATCAGGATAGGGTGGTGGGTGTTCGTGTAGCTGATAGAGAACTACATGGACATTGTGTTATCATCGCTCCTGGTCGAGAGGGTTCCCAGTGGCTCACTGAATTAGCAACAAAGTGGGGCTTACAAAGGGAAATCAATCCAGTGGATATTGGTGTAAGAATTGAAGTACCTGCAACCATCATGGAACCGCTTACAAAACTTTTTTATGAAGCAAAATTGATTTATTATGCGAAATCCTTTGATGATAAAGTAAGAACATTTTGTATGAATCCCTATGGAGAAGTGGTATTAGAAAATAATGATGGGGTTGTCACTGTGAATGGGCATTCCCATGCTTATCAAAAAACAGATAATACGAACTTTGCTATTTTAGTGAGTAAAACTTTTACAGAACCTTTTAAGGACCCCATTGCTTATGGCAAATATATAGCTAGTTTAGCTAATTTGTTGGGAGGAGGCGTGATTGTCCAACGTTTAGGAGATTTATTAGCTGGACAGCGTACAAATGAGCATCGACTGAGTAAATCTTTGACAATCCCAACTTTGTCTGAAGCGACTCCAGGGGATTTAAGCCTTGTTCTTCCTTATCGCCATATGATGGCCATTGTGGAAATGTTAAAAGCTTTGAATGATATTGTCCCTGGCATTTATGGACGGTATACTTTACTATATGGGGTGGAAGTTAAATTTTATTCTTCAAGATTACAGGTAAGTAAAAATTTAGAAACATCCATAAGAAATTTATATGTGGCAGGGGATGGAGCCGGAATCACCAGGGGATTGATACAAGCTTCAGTTTCTGGTGTAGTGGCAGCAAGAAACATATTATCATCTCATTAGCCAGTTTTATAAAAATGTATGTAGGAAACAAAATACGTGTTTTTATTGTGGTTATACAGGAAGTGATAATCAATGGGAGGTAAAAGAATGACTACAGTGGTATTGGTTGGGGCTCAATGGGGAGACGAAGGAAAAGGAAAAGTGACAGATTTTTTAGCAGATAAAGCAGATATTGTTGTCCGTTATCAAGGAGGGAATAATGCTGGTCATACAGTGGTGGTGCAGGGCAATGAGTTTAAACTGCATTTAATACCTTCAGGAATTTTATATCCACAAAAACTATGTTGTATTGGAAATGGTGTTGTATTGGATCCAGCTGTTTTTTTGGAAGAATTAGAAGGGCTAAAAAATAAGGGGATTGATACAAGTAATTTACGTATTAGCCCGCGAACCCATGTGATCATGCCTTATCATCGCAAGCTAGATGAATGTGAAGAAAAACGGCGGGGTACGAATAAAATAGGGACCACTGGAAAAGGAATTGGTCCTGCTTATACAGATAAAACCTCTCGTATTGGCATTCGAATGGCGGATTTGATTGATCCAGAAGAATTTGCAAGCAAACTGAAGCAAATCCTGGTGGATAAAAATGATCTGCTGGAAAAATATTATCAAGAAAAAGGATTTGGCTTCCAAGAAATTTATGAACCTTATTGTGCATTTGGCCAACAGCTGGCTAAGTATGTAGAAGATGTTTCTATCTTAGTGGATGATGCCATTGCCCAAGGCAAGAATGTTCTTTTTGAAGGTGCCCAAGGATCCCTGTTGGATTTGGATCATGGTACATATCCCTTTGTAACATCTTCACATCCTATTTCCGCTGCAGCATGTCTTGGCTCAGGTATTGGTCCTACAAAGATAGATACTGTAATGGCTGTGGTAAAAGCATATGTGACAAGGGTTGGGGAAGGGCCCTTCCCCACAGAATTAGAAGATGCGCAGGGAGATTATTTGCGTCAAATGGGACATGAGTATGGGACCACCACTGGTAGACCCAGGCGATGTGGATGGTTTGATGGTGTTGTTGTCCGCTATGCAGCTAGGGTAAATGGTCTAAAATATTTGGCTATCACCAAATTGGATGTTCTCACTGGAATTGAAACATTGAAATTATGTACTGGTTATGAGTACAAAGGAAAGGTAATCAACAATTTTCCTGCAACTTTGAAAGAATTGGCTCAATGCCAACCTATTTATGAAGAGATGCCAGGTTGGCAGGAAGATATTACAAAAATAACCACTTATGAAGAACTGCCCAAAGCTGCAAAAGACTATTTAGAGCGGATCGTTCAAATTACAGGTGTACCCATTGGTATTTTAAGTGTAGGTCCTGGTAGGGAACAAACTTTCATTTTAAATGATCCCATGATTTAGCAAGTAAGAGGTAAAATAAGAAGATAAGATAGGTTTTTTATAAAGCAAGCCAGATCTGGGGCATACTGTAATTAGAATGCCCCAGATGAACCTATATACATAAATGATGAATGTTAAATTTGAATAGTAAAGTAAAAACTTTTTATTGACATACAGAAATAGATATAGTATTATTAACAAAGTCAGCATATTGATGCCTAAAGTTGAGCCATTAGCTCAGTTGGTAGAGCACCTGACTTTTAATCAGGGTGTCCGGCGTTCGAGTCGCCGATGGCTCACCAGGCCCCTTGGTCAAGCGGTCTAAGACACCGCCCTTTCACGGCGGTAACACGGGTTCAAATCCCGTAGGGGTCACCAGTACAAAAAAGCCATGTTTATTGCATGGCTTTTTTGTATGTTTTAAAAAAATATATGATGCAGCGATCAATCCTAATGTAACCCTTAGGCTAAATCAAGATTATTTTAATTAAGTTAACTTGTTGTGCTAGATAAAAATAAAAAACTTCAACAAAATGTGCTATCCTAT
>CATZDY010000095.1 GCA_958417755.1 uncultured Peptococcaceae bacterium | reverse complement strand
ATGGGAATTTTAATTTGTGAAGGATCTGTTTTTCCTACTGTTAATTTAATCAACATATTGCTTTTTTCCCCTCAATTCCTTTTAGGTATTTTTTACCATCCTTTATGATATAATATAAATTTGTTATCTTATCATCCCTATATCATTTTACAAATACAAAGATAAATTTTCTCTATATTTCGACAAATTATTGTAAAAGCCCATGAAATGATTTTCATGAGCTTTTTATATAACCTTTTCTTTTACGTATAACGCACCACTTCAAACCGTTCCATTTCCACCGGCTCTTCAGAGCCTATGCCAGCCTTTTGTTTGGCAATGGCAATCTGTTCTTTAGGATCATCAATGCCTTCTAAATGGGGCAACAACAATCCTGAACGCTGGCCGGATCGCACAATCACTCCGTACTTTACTGGATCCAGATCCTTTATATCCTTCACTGGCTGGGGTTGTCCCAAAACATCCACAGATATCTCCAGTTCGTCCAATTCCTCCAAACGCACGGGATGAAAACGGGAATCCTTTACCCCAGCGCTTATGGCATTGTATATGGTTTCCTTGATAATACTGGTTTGCTGGGGGGAAATGGTCCCAATACATCCCCGTAAATGGCCATCTTTTTTCAAGGAAACAAACACCCCTGCTTGTCCACAAAAAGCTGCTGGCACTTCTTCCCCCTCTGCCGGCATTTCCTGGCCTTCTTGCAGATAATAGGTTAAAGACCTGCGGGCCAAGGCTGGCAAATAGCTTTCTTGGGCTCGTCGTTGGGCAGCTTTTTCCTCCCGCTGTTGTTTCATCCGGGGGTAATAGGTATGCCAAGGATCCGCTTCCCCTGGGGTTAAGGAAGCCACCATATAACCAACCCCAAAGGGCCCTTCATAGGATAACACTTCTCCTTGTACCTTATATCCTTCCAGAGCCCCCATCATCATGATGATGGGGCGCAAACCGCATTCCCCTGCTTGTTCCACTAGATTTTGATCCAAATGAACCAGCTCCATGATAGCAGTCTTTTCCAAACATTGGCCCACTTGTTTATCAAAGACCAGCCCTTGGGGATGATATCCCGCCGGTGCGTCTGGGGTTAAGCGATGGGATAAATCCCCACTGGCAAGCACTGCGGTTTTTTCACCCTGGGCCTGGACAGCTTCTTGCACAGCCATACCAAAGCAATACAAATCCTCGTAAGGTAGTAAGCCCATATAAATCACCACCACAGGCAATGCGATATTCACCATGCGTTGCAAGAAATGCAATGGCACCATGATGCCATGATCTAAGGCAATGTCCACTCCATAAGCTGCCGCAGTTTTTGTATCCAATGGTGCTACCACCAACCCTTTGTCCTGGGCAACGGTTTGTATGGCCAAAGCAAGCTGTAAATCCGTTTCCAGTTGAAAGGATTCTTCAGGAGCACCAAATCTTCCTAAATTCCCTTTTATCTTAGGATTGATATTGATGGCAATGCCATCTCCAAACACGGGTCCATGGGGGGTAATCCAAATCAATCGTTTGGCCCCAATCTTGGCAATCCTACGCCCCAATTCCAAAATGGCCTGCTGGGTATCTGCCAAAACAGATTCCTTTCCTTGCCCCACTGCAGGCACCATAATGGGCGGGTGGGGACATAACCCGCCAATGACCACTGCCATAGGCCTAAACCTCCTTTTCCACCATTGAATATCCTTACCCATCTTACGGAATCTATAACATTACTTAAATTTTACCAAATAAGATTTGCCCAAAATAAACCAATGGGTATTTTAGCTATATGGTTTCCTTAGGTTCTTATTACAAAGAACGAATCCATTCCCGGACTAAATCCGATACGGTTCTGCCCTCTTCTTCTGCAATTCTTTCAATTTTTTCTTTTTCTTCACTGGTCGTTTTAATGCTTATCACTTGGGATAGGACATGGGTATTTTTGTCTAAACCAAAAAATTTATATAAGTAACTGGGCAAGGTTTTCCCTTTGCTTTTGCGAGGATGCGGACCGTCATAATAATGAAAATCTTCTTTTGTGACCAAGCGGAAAGGAATAATGGGGAATGTAACCAAATCACCTGTGGGTAATTCCGCTACAAAATCTTCGGGCATGGATTCTAAATACCAAATTTCATTGATAAGCACACTTCTATCAATGAATATATTGCTTCTCTCCAGTTCATTCATAGAGCTACCTCCTGGCAGATATCTTTTTATATGATTTCATTTTTATCAAAATCATCATTCCTATGGTGATAACACCTCATGGGTTTTTAAGCATTTTCTCTCTAAAAAAAGGGAATATCATGGAAACCTGCTTGCTTGTATTGTATTACTTCACCTAACAATGGACAAGATATTTTAGGCGCTGAAAAGACATATTTTTACCAGATAGCCATCTTTTTTACGCAATATCGTTTGCCCTATTAAAATCATACTCATTCTCCATTTAATCATAAAGCTACCCAATACATGAGTAGCTTATATCATAAAACACCATAAAACTTTATATTTATAATATATTTCCTATTGGCTATCACCCATATTTCACCTCTGCCTGGATTACACATCCAAGACAAGATTGTTGCGATGGATCACTTCATCATAATCTTTATGGCCCAATTTATCTTGAATTTCTTTGGTTTGCAGGCCTTTAATGAGTTGCACTTCCTCAGCAGGATAATTGACAATACCTCTCCCAATTTCTGTTCCATCAGGGCCAATAATACTCACAATATTGCCCATTTCAAAATTTCCTGTTACTGCAATAATACCAGAAGGCAAGAGGCTTTTTCCCCCTTTGACCAAAGCCCTCACTGCCCCTGCATCCACCAGCAAATTCCCCTGCACTTTGGCTGAATAGGCAATCCATCTTTTTTTATTTTCCCAACGCATAGTGGGCCAAAATACTGTACCTATGGGCTCACCAGCAAGTACCCGGGATACAATATTCTCCTCCACAGCATTGGCCAATACCATGGGCAAGCCAAAATGCATGGCCATGCGGGCAGCTTGCATCTTGGTGGCCATGCCCCCAGTTCCCACAGCACTCCCCACACCGCCAGCCATATGCTCCAATTCTTCATTCATTTCTGTGACCATATAGATAATAGAAGCATCAGGATTGTTCCTTGGATCCGCTGTATATAGGCCATCAATATCGGACAGCATTAACAGCAAATCAGCGTCCACCAATCCTGCTACCCGGGCAGCCAGGGTATCATTATCACCCAGCTTAATTTCCTCTACCACCACTGTATCATTCTCATTGATAATGGGAATGCAACCAAAACCTAACAATGTGTATAAAGTATTGCGGGCATTTAAAAATCGAATGCGATTGGTAAAATCCTCTCGGGTCAATAAAATTTGTCCCACCAAAACATTGTATTGGGAAAAAAATGTTTCATACATATGCATCAATAACCCTTGTCCCACTGCTGCAGCTGCTTGTTTTTCTGGAATGGTTTTGGGTTTTTGCACATAGCCCAATTCATGAAAACCAACCCCCACAGCGCCAGAGGTAACCAACAGCACCTCCACACCTTGGAGGTGGATTTGGGCCAATTGATGCACCAAAGTCTCCATTTGCTGCAAATTGGGTTCACCAGTATGAGAAGCCAAAGAGCTAGAACCGATCTTTACCACCAATCTTCTTACATCGCTAAAATCCCGAACAGGTCGTTGCATCTCTTACCCTATACCCCTTTACAATAACATCCTATTATGCTGTATTTTATCATAACAGATTCATGTTGATGATAAAAAGGACATTCCCTTATCATCTAATTAATTCCTCAATTCAAAAACATACATGGATGTAAAATCCCTGGCCCCTGACCAAGGATTTTATCCCTATTCATCTACATATTCAAAAACATAATCTTTGATTCTCACTGCATCTCCGTTTTTGGCGCCTTGTTTACGCAAGGCGGAATCAATGCCCATTTTGGCCATAATCCTTTGTAATCTTTCCACTGCTTCTTCATTGCTCAAATTTGTCATGGCCAAATGACGTTCAATTTCCTTTCCTTGAATCCAGAAAAGACCATTTTCTTTGGTAATGGTAAAACGTGGAGCTGCCTGGTGTACAATCTCTTCTTTTTCTTCCCCAATGTCCTCTGTGAAAGGCACGGTTGGCAATAATGTTACCAATTGATACAATAAAGCATCCAGGCCTTGACCAGTTACAGCGGAAATAGGAAATATATCATATTGGCTGCCTAACCTTTCTTTCAATCGGGCTAAATTTTCTTCAGCCCCAGTGAGATCCATCTTATTGGCTGCAATCACCATGGGTCTGGTAGCCAGCCGCGGGTCATATAAACGCAATTCCCTTTGAATGATCTCAAAATTACCCACAGGATCATTGCCTTCCATCTCAGACATGTCCAAAACATGCACCAAAACCCTGGTTCTTTCCGTATGCCGTAAAAAATCATGGCCCAAACCAGCTCCCTCATGGGCCCCTTCAATCAAGCCCGGGATGTCAGCCATAACAAAGCTGTTTTCATCCCCCACTCTTACCACCCCAAGATTGGGAACCAAAGTGGTAAAAGGATAATCCGCTATTTTGGGTTTTGCCGCAGAAACCCGGGCAATCAGGGTTGATTTACCAGCATTAGGAAAACCAACCAGTCCCACATCTGCCAATAATTTCAGTTCTAAACGCAACCATTTTTCTTCCCCAGGCTCCCCATTTTCCGCCATTTTAGGGGCAGGATTGGCCATGGAGACAAAACGGCAGTTTCCCCGGCCGCCCCGGCCGCCCTTTGCCACCACCGCTTCTTGGCCATGTTGGACCAAATCCACAACTTTTTTGCCCGTTTCTTCCTCTAACACCAAGGTGCCTACGGGTACCCGCAACTGTAGATTCTGTCCAGACCGTCCATGCATATTTTTCCCCATACCGTGTTGTCCTCTGGAGGCTTTATAATGACCTTGGTAACGAAAATCAACCAAAGTTCTCAAGCCCTCATCAGCCACCAGTATAATGTCGCCGCCCCGGCCGCCGTCTCCCCCCCAGGGGCCTCCATCTGGCACATACTTTTCCCGGCGAAAGGCCACGCAGCCATTGCCCCCGTCACCTGCTTTTACATATATTTTAGCTCTATCGTAGAACATATGCACTCCTTTATTGCTATTTATCCTTCATAGTATTCCCATCCACTGGCTTACTATAAAACCAAAGGAACGGAGATTTCCACTTCCGCTTGGGTTGTCCTATGATGCGTTTCCATATCTCCCCCGTAGGATAACAACACTTGTTTTATATGGCTCAAAGCTTCTGGCAATGCTGCCGATTCCTCCATGACAAAAAAAGGGAAAACATACTTACAATACCAACGGGATGACTCTTCATACCAATAGAAATCCATTTCTCGGTTCATCTCATTCTTTTGGGCTATTTCTTGCAGAATTGCACAGAAAAATCCATACAAAGCATCTACTAAAACCTCATCATATATATCTCCATTTTCTTGTAAAGATTGTATATGTATATTAACTTGTATTTCCTCCTGTTGAGCTTGCTGTAATCCTAACAACAATGCTGCTGCCATATATCTATGTTTCAAATGAATAATCTGATGAAGGGTTTCAAAATCTTGCGTAATTTTGGTAATATATTCCTTTACCTTGTCGCCTTTATCCAATTGCACCAAACCAAAGATTACTTGTAAATGATTTAAAAAATCGTGTCTTTGCACTGCCATCACATCTAATAAGGATAATGTATTCAACCTAAACCTCCTTAAAAGCCCTGAACATAATGACTTCTAATCTTTACAATTCATGCAATGTGAAGATTAGCAATGATGCTAGTTCGTAACCATCTTCATGCAAATCCTCAAGCCTTGCTTGCTTTGTAAACCATATATTTCCATAAAATTTTCCTTCTTATTACATTTGATCCAATACTATCAGAAATTTTAAAAAAAAGAAACCGGCCATTATCATCTGGCCGGTCTTATTTTTCTTACAAAACGGCTTTATTCTCAGCCGGTTTGATTGAAACTTCTTTTTTATCTTTGCCCCTGGTACGAAAAGCCACCACACCATCCATTTTCGCAAACAAGGTATCATCGCCACCAATACCCACATTTGCTCCTGGATATATCCTTGTACCCCGCTGACGTACCAAGATGGAACCTGCTGTGACAAACTGTCCATCAGCTCTTTTCACGCCAAGCATTTTCGGCTTAGAATCTCGACCGTTCCTGGAACTACCTACACCCTTCTTATGAGCCATGTGATTTTACACCTCCATCATCAAGCGTTTATCTTTTCCACCGTCACTTGCGTAAATGCTTGACGATGACCTTTTTTACGCCGGTAATTTTTCTTAGCCTTGTATTTAAACACAATGATTTTTTTGCCTCTACCATGCCGAACCACAGCAACATTAACAGAGGCCCCTTCTACCAACGGGTTCCCCAATTGCAAACTGCCGTCTTTTTGTACAGCCAAAACTTTGTTAATTTGCACTGTTGCGCCGGGCTCAGCTGCTAGCTTTTCTACATAAAGGGTATCCCCTTCTTGCACCCGAAATTGTTTTCCACCGGTTTCAATGATTGCGTACACAATTTACCTCCCATGAATAGGACTCGCCGGAACAAGGCAAGGGCCTTTTGTTTACCCTTTTTCAGGCCCAATCCGAGCGGTATCATTATAGGCAGACATACCTACAATATTTATATTTTAAGCATAAAAACTTCCTCTGTCAAGCAAAAGGAATCAAAATAATGGGACTATCCTTTTAAAAGTTTGGCTTTGGCATAGGTACGATACACTTTTGTAATCTCAATCATCACCATATCTCCCACCAAGGGGCCGGCTCCTTCAATATCAATGACAAACCCCTCAACCCTGGCAATGCCATCATGCAGATTGGCTACATGGGGTTCTAAAACTTTTACTTCCAATACTTGCCCTTGTTCTACTGCTAAGGTCTTTTCCTGTACATCTTCATCATACAGAGGGCGCACCATAATGGTTTCAATATGTTGTCCCTGGGAACCTCTAATATAAATATTTTTCCCTGTATGTTGCTCCAATTCCCGCAAATTGGCCCCGCCACTGCCAATCAAACGGGCGGCCACCAGGGGATTTGCTTCTACCAAAATGGCATCTGCCAATGTATTGCGGGCCAATTGTTGAATTTGATTCTTAAAATAAATACCCATGGTTTCTTCTGATAAAACTTTTCCTTTGCCTTCACAATAGGGGCATTGTTTTTGCAATACTTCCCCCAAACTGAGACGGGTTTTTTTCCTGGTCATTTCCACCAATCCCAATTGGGTAATTCCTAAAATATTAATTTTGGTTTTATCCTTTTTAATGGCTTCTTCCATGGCTTGCAATACACTTTGCCGATGCTCTTCTTTGAGCATATCGATAAAATCTATGATAATAATACCACCAATATTGCGCAAACGAAGCTGACGGGCTATTTCCACTGCAGCTTCTAAATTGGTGCGCAACACTGTATCTTCTAAATTGGTGGAACCAACAAATTTTCCTGTATTCACATCAATGGCTGTCAGAGCTTCCGCCTGGTCAATGACTATATACCCGCCGCATTTTAGCCAGACTTTTCTTCGCAAAGCTTTGTCCAATTCTTGATCAATGCCATAGGAACGAAAAATATCCTCTCTTTCGTCCAAAAGCACTTTAAATTTTAGCTGAGAATCCATGACATCCAATAAATCCAGAATTTTTTCATAATCATAGCGTGAATCAATGGTAAGGCGATCCACATCCTCTGTAAAAATATCCCGTAAAATACGTTGGAGCAGCTCTAAATCCCTGTGCAAAAGATTAGGCACAGAGCCATGCCCAGCTCTTTGTAAGATTTTACGCCACAATTTACTAAGCAATTCCACATCTTGAATCAGCTCTTCTTCTTCCAAGCCCTCGGCCACGGTTCTTACAATTACCCCCATACCTTCCGGCTTAATTCGATCTGCCAATTCTTTCAGCCGATCTCTTTCCTTTTCATTTTCAA
This sequence comes from uncultured Peptococcaceae bacterium, assembly GCA_958417755.1. Lineage (GTDB taxonomy): Bacteria > Bacillota > Desulfotomaculia > Desulfotomaculales > Desulfocucumaceae > CATZDY01. The sequence goes on along the minus strand of CATZDY010000095.1, from coordinate 2,204 downwards.
TACGCCGGGAAATACCGATATAATCCACTGTGGGCATTAACACCAAACAACGCCCAGGCAAGGTAATGTGCGTAGTGACCCGTGGTCCTTTGGTTCCAATAGGGTCTTTGACAATTTGCACGATAATTTCTTGGCCCCGTTTTAACACATCCGAAATATTAGATCCCAAGGCAGAATGACTTTCGTGACTGGCTGGGGACCGGGAAGGAAGGGCATCCTCCACATACAAAAAAGCATTTTTCTCCAACCCAATGTTGACAAAAGCAGCCTGCATGCCAGGCAATACATTTTCTACTCTACCCTTATAAATATTGCCAACCAAACGTTGAGTTGCTGAACGCTCAATCAAAAGTTCCACTGGCGCCCCGTCTTCCAACATGGCTGCCCTGGTTTCATCATCACTGACATTTACAACAATTTCTCTAAACATATTGTACCTTCCTTACGATCTTCCGCATACTTCATCCAGCACCCACTCCTCTTCAGACTAAAAAAGGCAAACCATCTATACCATTGACATGTAAGCTTATGAGTATATCTTTTATTGTTCAAGCAATATTTTGATTGATTGTCCATCTGGTCCCCAAACCATAGTTCTGGTCATACTGATTCCATAGGGTGTCACGGATAAAGCACTTTGTTTTGTCATGGCCTCAATAACCTCCCCTGGTTTCACATTACCCTCACTACCGGTTTTTAATACCATGTACAAGGACACATTTTGGGCATCCACCTGGGCAATGGACAGGGCAATGATACCAGGACGAATATTATACGCCTTTTGCGTAGCAACCTTTTTGTTACTTTTTCTACTTTCCTTTGTTTCCCTCATCACAAAAATTTCTTTTTGTTCTAAAAAACCTTCTATGCAAGCAAGGATTTTTGCAGTTTCCAGGGTTTCAGTTAATTCCAACTCTATCTGATAGGCAGCCTGTTGAATCAAAGACATAATGGCTGGCGCATTATCCTGTATACAAAAAATATCTTGCAATCCGATACCTTCAGGCAAAACAGCTGCCAAATCCCTTAACATTACAGCAGGCTCTAAATCAGTAAACAATTCCAATTCCAGATACTCACATTGCCCGGCCACCCCTACGGATAGCGGAGCGGCAAAGCTTAACTTGGGATGGGGGTTAAAGCCTTGGGTATAGGACAAAGGAAGTTCTGCTCTACGTAAAGCCCTTTCAAAGGTTCTCATCACATCCAAATGGGACAAAAAACGGGAGGCATCTTCTTTGCTATAACATACTCCATACCGAGGCATCGGAAACTTCACCTCCTGCTAGTTCTGGCTTTATTTCAAAGGTAGGACAAAGCCCGCAACCAGAACACTTTCCTGTGCGGCAATCCGCTGTGGTTTGTGCTTCCAAAGAACGCTGATGTTCTTTGATTAAATATTTCTTTTTTACTCCAGTTACAATATGATCCCAAGGCAATACATCATCATAGGAAAATCTTCTTTGGGCATATTCACGGGGTTTGATTCCTGTTTCTTGGAAAGCTTGTTGCCAAACAGCATAAGAAAAACATTCAGACCAGCCGTCAAATCTAGCTCCCAGTTGCCAGGCTCTTTCTATCACAGGCCCTAACCTGCGGTCACCCTTGGCCAATACAGCCTCAATCATACTGGTTTGGGGATCATGCCAATGCAAAACAATGCGGCGTTCTTTTTTTAGCTTATCTTTTAGATAAGCCTGTTTTCTTTTTAATTCCTCTAACGTATCTTGGGGCTCCCATTGAAAAACCGTATGGGCTTTGGGGACAAAGGATGATACACTAATGGTTACTTTTAAACCATTGCCTGCTTTATTTTTTTGGCCCACTTGCAGCACTTTCAGGGCCAAGTCAACAATACCATCCAAATCTTCATCTCGTTCCCCGGGTAAGCCAATCATAAAATACAATTTAATGGCCTGCCAACCAGCTTGAAATGCAGCTTCAACTGCTGTCATCAAATTTTCTTCTGTCACGCCTTTATTGATCACATCCCGCATGCGTTGGGTCCCTGCCTCTGGAGCAAAGGTCAAAGTAGAACGTCGTACCTTTTGTATTTCTTTGGCCAATTCCACGGAAAAAGCATCCACCCGCAGGGAAGGCAAAGAAATATTGACCCCTTTAGGAACCACTTGACCTAATAAATCTGTTACCAAGGGTTTTAGTTCTGAGTAATCCGCTGTGCTCAAAGAAGTTAAAGAAATTTC
>CATZDY010000094.1 GCA_958417755.1 uncultured Peptococcaceae bacterium | reverse complement strand
AATTGTCCCTATATTAACGTGCGGTTTCGTTCTCTCAAATTTTTCCTTCGCCATTGGAAGCCTACCTCCTTCAGAAAATCTATGCGTTTGTTTTTTAACTCTTAAAAATTATTTCCATAATTTTTCCATTTATACAAGTAGTTTTATAAGCATGGTAATTTCGCTATTAAATAAAAAAATCCTTCTTCTTTTCTAGAAAGTTTTAACAATACATTTTTATACAATTCACACAGAACCATAAAATCAATAAACATAAAACATCAAAACCATAGGAATCTAAGCTGCAAGCTGAACTTAGTGTTCGACTGCACTACCAACGAATGAGCAAAATAATATATATTAAAAAAGCCGGCTATAAGCCGGACTCTTTGGTAGCGGCGCAGGGATTTGAACCCCGGACACCACGGGTATGAACCGTGTGCTCTAACCATCTGAGCTACGCCGCCATTTATTTTTCACTTAAGCTGGAGCCGCTAACCGGATTTGAACCGGTGACCTCATCCTTACCAAGGATGCGCTCTACCTCCTGAGCTATAGCGGCAATTTGGTTGCGGGGGTAGGATTTGAACCTACGACCTTCGGGTTATGAGCCCGACGAGCTGCCAGCTGCTCCACCCCGCGACGACAGGAGTTATTGTATCACACATAGCCTTTGTTAGTCAAACATTATTTTTGCTGGTGGAGGGGGCAGGATTCGAACCTGCGAAGGTATCACCGGCAGATTTACAGTCTGCTCCCTTTGGCCGCTCGGGAACCCCTCCCTATACAAGAAACAAATGGAGCCGACGATGGGACTCGAACCCGCAACCTGCTGATTACAAATCAGCTGCTCTGCCAATTGAGCTACGTCGGCACAGGATTAACCATTAACGTAATTTGTATGATAACATAAAAATAATACCGTGTCAATACTACAAACCTTTCCATTTTTATAGAACAAGAAAGGAATCCAATATGCCATGACAATGACAAGCAGTGGCCACAATATACTTTTGATTGACTCCTTTACTCAATACCTTTTGGTATAAACCACATAAATCTTTCAACGAATAAGCCCCAATTCCAGGTATTATTTGCACACTGGGCACAACCAGCATATCAAAATCTTTTATATGTATGTTTCGTAATGTTTCAAAAAGTACTCCTTGTCTTTTTTGTTTTGTATAAGCACAAATATCCTCTGAGTCTGAGCAATTATCAGGACAAACAAAATTTGCATAACTACAATATAATTCTCCTTTGGCACCTAAATGAGGGTGAGGAAACAACTCAGTCATTTGCCTGGTAAAAGAAAGGTTTTTTATTATTCCAAAAGAAGAAGATAACTTTTCTACAAGCCAATAAAAAGCCAAGTGAAAAGGAACCAAAGGAACGATCCAAGGACATCCCCCCATTTCGTCCTCTGCTTTTAAAAGAAAAGAGACGCCTTCCATGTGCAAACTTGTTAATGGCAAATGCTTTAAGGATTGCAATGCCGCTATATTCTTATCAATGACAACGATATTGGTCAGAGAATACGCGTCAAGAAGAAGCGGAATATATTTCTTTGCAAAATCACCTGCTCCTATTACGTATAGATATTCAATATTTTGTTTTTTCATTTTTTACTCCTTTTTTATGCCTGGCAGTGTAAAGTTAAATAAAAGTGAAGGAAGCTCCAACCTTTCTGGTACAATGATTTCATTAGAAATCATTGTATCTCCTTATAAAATATCAGCCTTTATGAACGCTTGCTCTTCTTTTAGCTTCTATTCTTCATGTTTATTTTACAGAGTCTTATGCCTTTTAAAAAGCCACAGGGAAAACACTTAATTTAGTCACCAAGTGTTTTCCCTGTGGCTTTCATTCCTTCATTCCAACCAAGAAGACTATTATTTTATCTGTTAATCAACTCATGATTATACTTCTCTTTTTTCCAAATATCTTTCTAATTTTCTCTTTACTCTTTGTAAGGCATTATCAATGGATTTTACATGTCGATTCAAATCTTCAGCAATCTCTTGATAAGATTTTCCTTCTAAATAGGACATCAACACTTTCCATTCCAATGAACTTAAGATTTCACCCATTTTTTCTTCAATATCAGCAAACTCTTCTCGGCTAATAATCAGCTCTTCTGGATCTGTAATTTTAGTTCCAGAAATAACATCCAATAAAGTACGGTCTGAGTCCTCATCATAAATAGGTTTATTCAAAGACACATATGAATTCAGGGGAATATGTTTTTGACGCGTGGCAGTTTTTATGGCTGTGATAATTTGACGGGTAATACATAATTCGGCAAAAGCCCTAAAAGAAGATAGCTTGTCCATTCTAAAATCACGAATAGCTTTATACAAACCAATCATACCTTCTTGGATAATATCTTCTCTATCAGCCCCAATTAAAAAATAAGATCTTGCCTTGGCTCGAACAAAATTTTTATATTTGTTAATCAAATACTCTAATGCTTCATCGTCGCCTTCCCTTGCATAACCCACAACATCTTCGTCAATCATCAAGTGAAAACCACAGGGAACTTCCCTTTTGACATTCAAGTTCACAATATCCCTCCCGCTATATATGCGCTTGTTTTTTTCCTAACAAAACAATACAAGTCCATTCTCCCAAATAACAAAACCGGGGCTTTTCCACTCCCGATTTTCATTTTGGTTTTCTACCTCTTTCTTCATACCCCGCAATCATCATTTTGCATATTTTTTAGCGACAGCTTTATTATATCCCAGGTTAAAAAGGGACGTCAAGAAAAATCCCCCTGTAGTTTATCCCATCATTTCTTAATTCTGCAATCCCCTTTTTATTTTGCCCGACGCCATGCCTCAAAAATTTTACGAACATCTCCACCCAAACGGTTTTCTAAATACCCATCACTGGGTAAGGAAAACCAAAATTTATCCTCACTTTCTCTCTTTAACTGATGAATTCGGCCTAATAATTCTTGTGGTGTAATACGGTAAGCACCTCGCCCAAATATTAGGCTTTGTTCATCCCCATCCGAAGTAACAACAAAAACTGAGCCTTTCTTAATCAAGTTCCCAACCAGTTTTTCGATGACAGAATCAGCGGTTTCTCCCTCCCGGGTATAAACCACCTCAAGTCCATCCAGCTTTTCTATATGCTCTTGATTGTTTTTTACCAAATGGGCATCATAAACAATAATGATTCTTTCACCACTTAAAGCCATATATTCCAACAGCAAATCATTTAATTTATCCCTAGCATGTGCCAAGTTTGTATCTTTTAATTTTTTTAACACTGGCCAAGCATGTATCACATTATACCCATCTACCAACAAATATTCTACTACGCTCATAATAAGCTTTCCCAGCGCCAACCCCTATTCATGGCGCTCCCATAAAAAATATACAACCCCATACCTTCTATCTCCTCTGGCGCAAAATCTCATAGGATAATACAGCTGCAGCCACTGAAGCATTTAAACTAATTCCCTTGCCAAGCATGGGAATACGAACCAAAATATCACATTTTTCTTCAACCAAGCGGCCTAATCCTTTTTCTTCTCCCCCTATGACCAAAGCCACTGGTCCATCCAAATGAGTATCCCAATATGGCATTCCATCCATGTGAGCACCTACAATCCACAGGCCTTTTTTTTTCAATATATCTATTGTAGCAACAATGTTCGATACCCGGGCCACTGCCATATATTCCAGTGCTCCTGCTGAAGCTTTCGCTACAGCAGAAGTAAGAGCTGCAGCCCGCCTTTTGGGAATAATGACACCATCTACCCCAGCAGCCTCAGCTGTTCTTAAAATAGCTCCCAAATTATGAGGATCATTGACTTCATTTAGAATGAGCAAAAAAGGAAGGGGACCGGCTTTTTCCAGCATTTCATCTACATCCACATATTCATATGCAGAAACAAAGGCTACAACTCCTTGATGAACAGCTCCAGCAGATAGTTTGTCGAGCTTTTGCCGGACAACCCATTGTACAGGTATTCCCGCATTTTTTGCTAAACCACTTAATTCTTGTAGCACTTTGCTTTTATTTCCTTCAAGCAAAAATAATTTATGAATCGATCTATGGGCTCGCAACGCTTCCCGAACTGGATTTCTTCCCACCACCATATCTTGATTTTGCTCCATGGACTTCCTCCTGCTATTGCCTAGAAACTTGTTTCTATTATTTTAAAAACCTGCTCCATTATGATTTGCAAACGAGAATACTCCCCTGTCAAAAACAAATACCCCACCAGACTCTCCAATCCAGTACTATATCGGTAGCTGGTGACACAAGCACCTCTAGGAGCATGACCGCTTTTTGCATTCCGTCCTCGTTTCGCTACAGCTAATTCTTTTTCTGATAAACTAGGTTCCAAGGCATGCAAAACTTTAGCCTGGGTATCTGCACAAACATATTTCACTGCCTCACGATGTAAACGGTTGCTTCCCACAATACCCATAGCCAATAGATGTCTGCGAACAGCTAATTCATAGACTGCATCACCTACATATGCTAATTCTAATGACGAGATTTGTTCTAATTTTTTACAATCAAAAGCTGCAAACATATACTCCAATATGCATTTACCTCTGTTTCTTCCAGCGAGCTCCTTTCGGGGTATCTTCTAAGATAATCCCCAGGTTCACCAGTTCATTTCGAATCTTATCAGCAACATCATATTCTTTTCGCGTCCGGGCTTGTTGCCTTATCTCAATTAATAGATTCATTAAGCCTTCAACCAAGGTAGTATCCTCTTCTAAGGAAGTATCTAATAGCACATTTCCTTTTTCATCCACCTTAAATAAGCCTAGAACCAAGTTAAAAGTATTCATCATTTCTTTGGCTTTAGACAAAGTTTCTTTACAAACTCCTTTTCCCTGCTCAGCCTGTTGACGCAGATATCCATTGATATCCCCTACTGTTTCAAATAGTATACCAATGGCCAATGCTGTATTAAAATCATCATCCATTGCTCTATCAAAATCTGCTAAGCGCTTTACAAAGATTTGTTCTAAAAGCAAATCATCTTCCATTTTATTGTCTCTTAAAAGCCCCTTATAGGCTTCCTCCATAGCTCGCATACAATTTTTAACTCGTTCCAAGCCACGGGCTGATACTTCTAATTTTTTATCATCAAAATCCAATGGACTGCGATAATGGGTTGAAAGCAAGAAAAAGCGTACCACTTCAGGGGGGAATTTCTCCAAAATTTCCCTCACAATAAAAAAGTTCCCTAAGGATTTAGACATTTTTTCCTGATTTACTGTAATGAAACCATTATGCAACCAATAGCGAACAAATTCTTTTCCTGTGGCAGCTTCTGATTGAGCAATTTCATTTTCATGATGGGGAAATATAAGATCAAAACCACCTCCATGGATATCAAACCCTGCACCAAGGTACTTTAATGACATGACTGAACATTCTATATGCCAACCAGGACGTCCAGCACCCCAAGGGCTATCCCAAGAAGGTTCTCCTTCTTTTGCTGCCTTCCATAGAACAAAATCCATAGGATGTTTTTTTCTTTCATTTACTTCCACTCTGGCCCCAGCTTGCATATCTTCTAAAGTACGGCCAGACAATTTTCCATATTCAGGAAAACTTGCAATATCATAATATACATCTCCGGATACTACATAAGCATGGCCCTTTTCAATAAGAGTAGACACCATATCTATGATTTCTGGGATATGCTCTGAAACCTTTGGATGCACCTCAGCTCTTAAGACATTCAATGCATCTGCATCCAAGAAATATTCTTGGATATATTTTTGAGCAAGAAGTAAAGGATTCTCCCCCTCTTCTTTTGCTTTATTGATAATTTTATCATCAATATCCGTAAAATTTTGAATATAATTGACTTGGTATCCTTTATGTATAAGGTAACGACGTATGGTATCAAAAACAACTAAAAAACGGGCATTTCCTAAGTGTATAAAATTATATGTCGTGGGTCCACAAACATACATCCCCACCTTATTCATTTCCTTGGGGATAAATTCTTCTTTTTGCCTGGTCATTGTATTGTATACAAGCATTCTTATCTCCCCTTTCTAAGAATCCACTTTACCCTTGTTTGACGAATGGCCCAGTTTATCCTCCAATTCCTTTACCCGCTTTTCTAAAAATGACATATTTTCCAATAATCCATTGATTGCTTCTGATATAGGATCAGGCAATCGATCATGATATAAATCAATGCCTGCACGTACCCGTTGCCCGTCCTTTACAACAACCCTTCCTGGTACACCCACAACTGTACTTCCTGGAGGAACTGGCTTTAATACTACAGATCCCGCACCAATTTTTGAATTATCTCCTACCACAAAGGAGCCCAAGACCTTAGCCCCAGCGCTAATCACTACATTGTTGCCAATGGTGGGATGACGTTTTCCTTTTTCTTTACCTGTGCCTCCCAGGGTAACACCTTGGTACAGGGTTACATTATCCCCTATTATAGCTGTTTCTCCAATCACAACCCCTGAGCCATGATCAATAAATAAACCTTCCCCAATCTGGGCCCCTGGATGTATTTCAATGCCAGTTAAAAATCTTGATACTTGAGATAAAACCCGTGCTAGTAAAAAAAACCTTTTTTTATACAAGAAATGTGCTAAGCGATGCATTAAAATAGCATGCAAACCAGGATAACATAGCAAGACTTCCAACACACTTTTTGCTGCCGGATCCCTTTCGAAAACCGCATTAATTTCTTTTCGCAATCGCCCCATTTTCATGCATCCTTTCTTAAAAAGCACGAATTGCCTCCAAAGACTTTTATCAGGATTTTATTAACGCCAAACTATAGGTTAACCTGGACACTGCCTTTTCTCGACCCAACAAAGGAATAATTTGATATAATTCAGGCCCATGCATTTCTCCAGTCAATGCCACCCGCAATGGCATATAGATTTGTTTTCCTTTTAGGCCAAGTTCTTTACCCAAAGATTTCAGTATTGATTTGCTAGTTTCCTCATCCAAAACGTCCGCATCATGGATTTTATCTTTAGCCAATTGAACCACATCCCTTACTTTTTCCTGTAACAATATATCTTTTGCCTCATTGTCCACAGGAGATACTTGGGTGGCTGTATATTTGTTCGCATGTTCATTGATTTCAGATAAACAAGTTAAATATTTATTGACAGCAGAAAACAATAATCTTACCCATTGCAAAGTTTCTTCTGTCACCTCCTCTGGAACAAAACCTCCTTCACGCAGATAAGGAATAAGCAATTGAACCATTCTTTCTGAATCCCCTTGGCGAATATAATGTCCATTTAACCAATTTAATTTTTCCAAATCAAATACAGCGGGATTTTTGGCCACCCGGTCCAAGGAAAACTGTTCCTGTATTTGCGTTAAGGACAATATTTCCTCTTCTCCTCCTGGTGACCATCCCAAAAGAGCTAGAAAATTAGCCATGGCTTCAGGTAAATATCCTAACTTTTGATATTGCTCTAAGGAAGTTGCTCCATGCCTTTTACTCATTTTACTGCGATCTTCACCTAAAATTAATGAAATATGAGCAAAAATAGGAACCTCAAATGCCAAGGCCTGGTATAGCAAAATTTGCCTGGGGGTATTAGAAAGATGTTCTTCTGCCCGTATCACGTGGGTAATGCCCATTAAATGATCATCCACAACCACTGCATAGTTATAAGTAGGAATCCCATCGGATTTTATGATAATAAAATCTCCAATCCCTTCTGTTTCAAAGCTCACATGCCCCCGCACCAAATCGGGCACAGTAACAATTTTACCCTCTGGCACTTTAAACCGCAGCACCGGCTTTCTACCTTCTGCAATGAACTGCCCTTGCTCTTTAGCAGTTAAATGTCTACAACGCCCTGTATAGCGCGGCAATTGGTTTTGTTCCAGTTGGTATTCTCGTTGGGCTGCCAACTCCTCCTCCGTACAATAACAAGTATAAGCAAGCCCTCTTTCCACCAGTTTCTGTGCATATTGTTGATAGAATTCTAAACGCTCTGTCTGCCGATAAGGACCATTTTCTCCCCCTACTTCAATGCCCTCATCCCAATCAAGACCCAACCAACGAAGGGCCTCGATAATATTCTGCTCCGACTCCTTTGAACTGCGTTCTAAATCTGTATCCTCTATACGTACCACAAAAGTACCTCCACAATGGCGAGCATACAACCAATTGAACAATGCCGAACGCGCTCCTCCAATATGCAATGGCCCGGTAGGACTTGGTGCAAACCTTACTTTTATTTGAGACAAAGGGCAAACCTCCCGTATTTTACTAGAATAAACATTATTATATCATTAGCTCTTTCACCCAAGCAATGTATAAGTATATGGGTTCATATACATAAAACAAGAAACCAGTAAAAAATATGGTCAATGTTTTATAAGGTATGGTAATACAAATTCAACCATTGCTTTTAGGAAATACCATGGCTATGGCATAGGCAGCGATCCCTTCTCCCAATCCTGTAAAACCAAGTCCCTCTGTGGTAGTAGCCTTTATATTGATTTTATCTTCATCTATTTCCAATGGGACAGATAAATTATATTTCATCTGTTCCATATAATTTGCCAATCTTGGTGCTTGGGCAACAATAACTGTATCTATATTACCAATAACATAACCGTATTGGTTCAATATATTTTTTACTTTTGCCAATAAATCCAAACTTGCAATATCTTTATATTGCTGGTCTGTATCAGGGAAATGCTGACCAATATCCCCAGCTCCAGCAGCCCCTAATAATGCATCCATGACAGCATGCACCAAAACATCAGCATCTGAATGTCCTGCCAGCCCTTTTCCATATTCTATGACCATACCACCCAAAATAAGCTTTCTTGCTTCTACCAATTTATGTACATCATACCCAAATCCAATACGCATACAAACCTCCTCAAAAACTATCCATCTATTCATTGCTAAAATCAATCACACATTTGATACAATATTTTTGCGACATGCAAGTCTTCCGGGGTTGTAATCTTTATATTTTCATAAGCACCAAGAACTAATTTCACCCTATATCCTAAGGATTCCACCAAAGAAGCATCATCTGTAAATACATCACTATCCTTGATTTGTTGATATGCTTTCAGTAATAAGGTATAACGAAATCCCTGGGGGGTCTGGGTTGCCCAAAGTAAACTTCTGTCTAGCGTTTTGGCAACAAACCCTTGGTCGTTGGCTATCTTGATTGTATCCTTTACTGGTACTGCCAATGTTGCAGCACCAAATATGTGGGTTTCTTTTATTACTGCTTCAATATGAGTTTTTGATACCAATGGCCTGGCCCCATCGTGAATCAAAATGATATCACACTGAGATGGAACAGCCAGCAATCCATTTTTTACTGACTGCTGGCGTGTATTTCCTCCTGACTGTACGGCAAAAAGCTTTGTAATACCCCATTTTCTGGTTATATGTTGCATTACCTCAACTTTATCCCCAGAGGTAACCAAAATAATCCCTTGGATAGAGGGTATTTCTTCAAAAACGGACAGAGTGTGCTGCAATACAGTTTTTTCACCTAACATAACAAACTGCTTATCAATGCCTTTCATTCGCATGCTCTTACCGGCTGCAACAACCACCACAAATATTTTTTCCATATTCGTTCACCTATTATGTCATGCTTTACTACAAAGCATTAATTTTCTATCCCCAGATGATTCCCCTCTATATTCGGTCTTGCAAAAATCATACGTCCTGCTGCTGTTTGCAATATACTTGTTACCACAACCATAATGGTTTGCCCCATATATTTTTTGCCCCCATCCACTACAATCATGGTACCATCATCCAAATAGCCAATACCCTGCCCAGATTCTTTTCCATCTTTTACCACTTGCACCATCATCTCTTCTCCTGGTAATACCACAGGCTTCACAGCATTGGCTAATTCATTAATATTCAGGACCTTTACTCCATGTAATTCGGCAACTTTATTTAAATTATAATCATTGGTCATAATCTTTCCCCCTAAACGTTGGGTTAATTTAACCAATTTTGTATCTACTTCATCTTCAACATTTAATCCTTTCATATTGTCATATATTTGAACTTTTATCTCAGAATCTTTGCTCATTTTATTTAATATATCCAATCCCCTACGCCCTCGATTGCGTTTTAAAACATCTGAAGAATCTGCAATATGCCTTAATTCTTCCAACACAAAACCAGGCACAACCAATACACCTTCTATAAAACCACTGTCACATAAATCAGAAATACGTCCATCAATAATCACACTGGTATCCAAAATTTTCAAATTACTATTTTTAGGCTCTGTTTTTACTGATT
>CATZDY010000093.1 GCA_958417755.1 uncultured Peptococcaceae bacterium | reverse complement strand
TTCTGATTTTGGTTTTTCATAGGAAAGAGAGAGGAAATTTCTGATATAATGAAAAAGCCTCTAAACACTGAAGTTTATCGGCTCTTTTTGGCGGAGAGTGAGGGATTCGAACCCTCGATACAGGTTTATGCCCGTATACTCGCTTAGCAGGCGAGCGCCTTCAGCCAGCTCGGCCAACTCTCCTTACATTACTATTGGCGGAGGGGGTGGGAACCCACGGAACCCGTAAAAGTTCAACGGTTTTCAAGACCGCCTCCTTCAACCGCTCGGACACCCCTCCAGGCTTACCCTAGCGGTTGTTTTAGTATATCATAATTTACAAACAATTGTCAATGCTTTATATTGAAAAATATATACAATGCACCATCCTATTCTCTGTATTCATTTTTTGTACAGCAAATGATTTTATTGACGATACATATTCGTGTTTTCAAATGATAACACCCTTAAACCCTGTTTTTTCGACTCTGTTTTCGTTCAAACCGCCATTGCTTGTTTCATTGTTTGTATATACTCACATACGGGTTCAATACAATGAACATCATATTTTTCGACAATCCTTACAATAGCGCTTCCTATGATAATACCATCAGCATACTGGGATATCTCCTTTGCCTGTTGAGGGGTGGAAATCCCAAAACCAACTGCACAAGGAATATTTTTTATTTCCTTTGCCAAGGCAACCATTTCTTCAATATTTGTGGTGATTTTTTCTCTCACCCCTGTGACTCCTAAAGAAGAAACACAATACAAAAAACCTTGGGCTTCTTGGGCAATCATACAAATCCGTTCGAAAGAAGTGGGTGCAATAAATGAAATGGAGTTCACTCCATACATTTGACAATATGGAAGCACTTCATGCTGTTCCTCAAAGGACAAATCCGGAATTATGACAGCATCCACAGCACATGCTTTACAATTGGCAAAAAATCTATCCTTCCCATAGGTAAAAATGGGATTCATATAAGTCATAAAAGCCAAAGGAACATCTGTTTGTTCTCTGATTCGTTTTACCATGGCAAAAATCTTATCCGTTGTGACCCCAGCTGCTAACGCCCGTTCATCCGCTTTTTGAATGACAATCCCCTCTGCCACAGGATCTGAAAAAGGAATACCCAATTCTATTAAATCCGCCCCAGCCCTAGCCATGGCAATGACTAGTTTTTCTGTTATTGTCAAAGATGGATCTCCTACTGTCACAAAGGGAATCAAAGCCTTTCCTTTGGCAAATACATTTTCTATATTATTCATCAATCTGTACCCCCCTAAACCGTGCAATGGCTGCAACATCTTTATCCCCTCTTCCTGAAAGGTTGACAACAATAATTTTATCTTTTTCCAATTGTGGTGCTAACTTTTTCGCATATGCAATGGCATGTGCACTTTCAATGGCAGGAATAATTCCTTCTAGGCGCGATAAGTATTCAAAAGATTCCACTGCTTCCTCATCTGTAATGGGGACATATTCAGCTCTTCCACAATCATGTAAATATGCATGTTCCGGTCCAATGCCTGGATAATCCAAACCCGCGGAGATTGAATATACTGGAGCAATTTGTCCATACTCATCTTGACAAAAATATGATTTCATTCCATGGAAAATACCCACTGTTCCTTTTGCTATGGTTGCGGCATGTTTATCTGTTTGTATCCCATGCCCTGCTGCTTCACAACCAATCAAACGTACCTTAGGTTCATCAATAAAATCATAAAACAATCCTATGGCATTACTACCACCGCCCACACAAGCAATTAATACATCTGGTAATTTGCCTTCATAAGCTAGTAATTGATTTTTTACCTCTCTTCCAATGATACGTTGAAAATCCCGCACAATCATAGGAAAAGGATGGGCCCCCATGACTGATCCCAGTACATAATGGGTATCTGCTAAACGCATGGTCCATTGGCGCAGCGTTTCATTCACAGCATCTTTCAATGTTTGTGTTCCACTTGTCACTGCATGAACTTTAGCCCCAAGAAGCTTCATGCGGTAAACATTGAGTGCCTGTCTCTTGGTATCTTCTTTACCCATAAAAATTTCACATTCCATCCCCATTAAAGCTGCCACTGTGGCTGTTGCCACACCATGTTGACCAGCACCTGTTTCTGCAATCACCCGGGTTTTCCCCATTTTTTTGGCTAACAATACTTGGCCTAATACATTATTAATCTTATGAGAACCTGTATGGTTTAAATCTTCTCTTTTTAAATATATTTTGGCTCCATCTAAGTCTTGGGTCATATTTTTAGCGAAATATAATAATGAAGGCCTCCCAGCATAGTTTTGCAACAACTCTTCCAACTCTCTACAAAAATCCGGATCCTGGTGATAATATTCATACGCTTTTTCCAGTTCAATCACAGCATTCATCAATGTTTCTGGCAAAAATTGTCCCCCATATATTCCAAATCGTCCCTTTGGCATCTATGTTCCCTCCCTTATTTTTTCTACAATGTTTTTCATCTTTTGAAAATCTTTTACCCCATTCACTTCCACACCACTACTAATATCCAAACAAAATGGTTTGCATTGGGACATTGCTTGCTCTACATTATTGATGTGCAACCCCCCTGCTAGAAAAAATGGTTTATTCATTGGGGGTATCATTGTCCAATCAAAAGATTTCCCACTTCCCCCATATTGATGCGGATCATATGTATCCAACAAAATATATTCACAGGGAAAATCTTGCACTTGCCTCATTTGCTCCATATTTTGAACACGTATAGCTTTTATGATCTCTTGGGAAATTCTTTTTTTTAGGTTAAAAATAAAGGTTTCATTTTCATCCCCATGGAGTTGAATTAAATCAAGCCCACAAGTATCACAAATTTGCAGGATTTTATCCAATTTCTCATTTACAAAAACACCAACTGTTTTTATTTCTTCTCCTAAATGTTTTTTCAATAACTGTGCTGTATCCGCACTCACTTGTCGTGTACTTTTAGCAAACACAAAACCAATATAATCCGGTTTTATGACATTCACAGCATCAATATCATAAAGCCTTGTTAACCCACAAATTTTAACTTTCATTTTTTATCCCTCGTAAATCCTCAAGCATTTTTTTCTTATTTTTGCTCCGCATCAATGTCTCTCCAATCAGCACCCCGTTTATGTCAATCCCTTGTAATTGCAACATATCTTCAGGGGTTTGGATCCCGCTCTCTGCAACAAATAATACCTTTGGAGGCACATAAGAACGTAGTAAAATTGCTGTTTCAATATTTATAGTAAAGGTTTTTAAATCACGATTATTCACCCCAATTATTGTTGCTCCTGCTTGTAGGGCAAGCTCAATCTCTTGCTTTGACCTTACTTCCACCAAAGCGGATAAGCCCAAGGTATCACAAAGCAATATATATTCTTGCAGCTGCCCTTTGGATAATATAGAACAGATTAACAAAACAGCGTCAGCACCAATTCTTTTGGTTTCATATAATTGGTATGCATCAATGATAAAATCTTTACGTAATACTGGCAGGGATACCACTTGCTTTACCTCTGTTAGGTATTTTGTATTGCCTTGAAAAAAATCTGGTTCCGTTAATACAGAAATAGCTGCAGCACCACCTGCCTCATATTCTTGGGCAATATATAGATAGGGAAAATCTTTAGTCAAAATGCCCTTAGAAGGGGATGCTTTTTTTAACTCTGCTATGATGGATATTTCTTTTCTTTGTAAGGCTTCTGCAAAGGGGAAACCTTCCCCTCGGGGTAAACGCAAGGCCTCTTGTCCCATTTCTGCCTCAGGAATCAATTGTTTGGTTTCTGCAATACGCTTTTTAGTACTTGTTACAATTTTATCTAGGATCATGAGGCCACCTCATTGGAATACCGAATGAATGATTGTAATTTTTGTAAGGCTTTTCCTGTATCAATTAAATCAGCTGCTAACTTCACACATTCCCGCAAGGTAATATGATGAAAAGACATATACAAACAAACTGCTGCATTTAATATCACAATATCTCGTTTAGGCCCTTTCTCTCCTTCTAGAATCCTAAAGGCAATTTCCGCATTCTTTTTGGGATCCCCACCCAATAAATCTTCTGGCTGACAATGTTGAAAGCCAAATTGCCTAGGATCTAAGAAAAAGCTATTACATTGATTACCGTATACCTCACACACAGTGGTAGAACTGCATAAAGATACTTCATCCAATCCATCATGTCCATGCACAACCATGGCCCTCTTAACCCCTAAATTAGACAATACCCGAGCTAAGGGTTCTACTAAATTTTCGTCATATACCCCTAAAAGCTGTAAATTAGCCCCCGCAGGATTGGCCAAAGGACCCAAAATATTAAAAATTGTACGTACCCCTAATTCCTTTCGTACAGGGGCTGCATACTTCATTGAGGCATGATAAATCTGGGCAAACATAAAACAAATCCCTACTTCTTTCAAGATTCTGGCGCTTTGTTCCACAGACAAATCAATTTTTACCCCTAATGCTTCTAAAACATCTGCACTACCACATTGACTGGAAACACTGCGGTTTCCATGCTTTGCCACAGGTATTCCTGCTGAAGCCACTACCAAAGCAGATATAGTAGAAATATTAAAAGTATATGCTTCATCCCCACCGGTTCCAACAATCTCCAGAACATCTCCTGTATGATGCAATTTTGTACAGTGCTTTCTCATAATTTCTGCGCAGGCAGTTATTTCATCGATGCTTTCTCCCTTCATGCGCATGGCAGTAAGAAAAGAAGCAATTTGAGCATTACTAGCCTTTCCCTCCATGATTTCATCCATCACAGCTTTTGCTGTATCATAAGAAAGGGAACTACCATTCAACAAGGTATAAATAGCCTCTTTAATCATCTTTCTCACTCCCAATACTTAAAAAGTTCCGCATAATGATATCTCCATTCGGGGTAAGAATAGATTCTGGATGAAATTGCACCCCATAGATTTCATAGTTTCGATGTTTTACTGCCATAATTTCTCCAGTATCCCCTTCTGCAATCACCAATAAATCATCTGTCAGCGATTGGCGATCCACCACGAGGGAATGGTAACGGGCAGCTTGTATCAATGGAGGTAATCCCTTAAAAATGGCACTGCCATTGGCCACATGAACGTGACTCTGTTTCCCATGCATAGGCTTTTGGGCTAAAATAATCTTAGCGCCAAAAGCCTCACAAATGGCCTGATGTCCTAAACAAACGCCTAGAATCGGTACAATGCCCTTCATTGCCAAAACCAGGTCTTCACAAATGCCAGCTTTTTTAGGAAAACCAGGGCCAGGGGAAATAACCAAGTGAGAAGGACGCATATCTTTCACTTCTTCTATACTGATAGCATCATTACGAACCACCTGAATTTGATTCTCTATGCCCCCGGCCAATTGAACCAAATTATAGGAAAAACTATCATAATTATCAATTACAAGAATCATATGTCATCCACCTCACTTGCTTGCATCATGGCCTGCATCACTGCTTTGGCTTTATTTTCTGATTCCTCATATTCTTTCTCTGGAATGCTATCAGCCACTATACCGCCACCAGATTGAATATACACTTTCTCATCCTTTTTCACTGCCATACGAATGGCTATACAAGTATCCATATTACCTGAAAAATCCATATATCCAATGGCCCCGCCATAAATTCCTCGCGGGTTTTTCTCTAAATCATCAATAATTTCGCAAGCACGAATTTTGGGCGCTCCGGATAAAGTGCCTGCGGGTAAAATGGCCTCTAAGGCATCACAAGCATCACAATCTTCCCTCAACATTCCCTCTACCACTGAAGTGATATGCATAATCCTGGAATACCGATGGATCATCTGGTAATCCAATACCTTTACGGATTGATAGGCTGAGACTTTTCCCACATCATTTCTCCCCAAATCAACCAACATATTATGCTCAGCCAATTCTTTATCATCTTGTAATAATTCTTGCGCTAGTATTTCATCCTCATCAGCATTGGCTCCCCGGGGCCGTGAACCAGCCACTGGAAAAGTATATACTTTCCCATCTTGCAACTTCACCAAGGTTTCAGGGGAAGTACTGCATAATTGCACATCATCTGCTTGTAAAAATACCATATAAGGAGATGGGTTAGTTGTTCTCAAAACACGATAGACATTGAGCAAGCTATCTTGGTATGGAGTTTCAAAGCGTCGGGAAATAACCACTTGAAAAATATCCCCATTTTTAATCAATTCTTTTGCTTGTATGATGAGCTGGCAATACTCATCCTTAGTTACATTGCAATGAAAATCAGGAATACTCTGGGTATGCACTTTCGGCAATGGAGTAAAATCTGTGATAAGCCTTGCGATATTTTCAATATCAGCAATGGCCTTGCCGTAATTATCCATGATTTTATCTGTTTTCATATTCACAACAATACTTATTTTTTGCTTGAGGTGGTCATAAGCAATCACTTTATCAAACAACATTAAATCAAAATCATTGAATTCACTGGATTGCAATGAAAGCACTGGTTCAGCATAAGCAATCATGCTGTAAGAAAAATATCCTACAAAGCCTCCTGTAAAGGGAGGCATATCCGGTAATCTTGGCGATTTATATTGGGCCAAAATCTTTCTAACAATGCTCAAAGGCTTTTTTGTCTGAATCTTCTCGATTTCTCCATTTGCATTTTCAATGTTTATGATTCCATCCTTACAGGTCAAATGCATAATAGGATGAAAACCTAAAAAGGAATAACGCCCCCAGCGTTCTCCACCTTCAATACTTTCCAATAAATAATAGCGCTTACTAATTTGCGATATTTTTCTTAATAAAGTAATGGGCGTGCTGATATCTGCATAAATCTCCTTGCAAATAGGAATTACAGTATATGCAGAAGCTAATTTTTCAATTTGTTCACATGTAGGTTTCATTGTTATAGACACATTTTCACCAAAGATGGGATGAAAACTCCTTTCTTCTTTTCATTATCGAGTAAGACGTCAATTCATTTGAATAACAAAAAAAGCTTTTATCCTATATAATAGGACAAAAGCTTATAACTTCTGCGATACCACCTAATTTGACGATAAACGCCCTCTCATTTTGCATACCATCATATGCACCCCACTGATAACGGACAGGGTTCCCGTCGGTTACTACTCCCCAAAGGTTTCGCTCCGCCTTTACAAGTCCATTCAGAAAAACCTATGCCACCGCATTCCCACCAACTAGCGGCTCTCTGGATACACCCGATTTTTCTTACTTCTCTTGCTCAACAGTTTCAATTTATGTATTCGTATTATATGCCTTCATCATACACTTGTCAATCACCTTATTTTACTAAATATAGTATAAACCCAGTTTATTGCCTCATTTTTATATCATTTTGTATGTGGTAAAACCCTTCTTTTCCTTTTATATTTTATTTTTAACAGTGGCAAGACAGACGCCAATACGATGCCAACAAAAATAAAGCCAGCGCCAATCAATCCTTTATAGGTCAATGTTTCTCCTAATAATCCATAAGAAAAAATAGCAGTAAAAATCGGCTCAGAACAAAAAATTAGGGCCACGTAAGTGGCAGATAGGTTACGTAAAGAAACATTTTGCAAAATATAAGCCAGAAAAGTACAACCAACAGCTAAATAGATGATCACCCCCCACCCTATGGGAGGAATGCCTGACCATCCAGGAAATTCTTCAAATCCTAAAGCAAAGAAAAAACAAATGATACCTGTGACACCTGATTGCACAGTACAAACAAGCAAGGGATCAATTTCCAAAAGATATCTGGCACTAAACTCCAACATACAGGCCATGCTAACAGAACTTATGATAGCCAGCAATTCCCCCAAACCAAAGTGAAAACCACTGCCTCCCCCACAAAGACAATATAAGCCTAGCACAACAATTGTTATGACCAAGAGATTTTCTTTTTCAATTCTTTTTTTAGCAATACAATAGGATAAAAAAGGCGTAAAGACAATTGCTAAAGAAATTAAAAAGCCAGCAGTAGTGGCAAGGGTATATTTAAAGGCAAGGGAACATGAAATAAATGATATGGCTGTAAAAATCCCTATAATCAAACACGGTTTTATAAATGCTTTACGTATCTTTTTCAACATATACTTGCCGAAAAAAAGCATAAAAAGCAAGAAAGCCAATATAAATCTCATGGCAATACAATAGAATGCAGGCATGACCTCCAGGCCTATTTTAGTGAGAGGATTTCCCAAGCCCCATACAATACATTCCACCACAATTAGGATTCCACAAAAGACTGAATTATCTTTTAAACTTACCATACTTCCCTCTCTGCTACATATATGTTATCAATAACAATAGTGTAAAAAACTCATGTACATGCAATCCCCTATCATTACATTACATGTATATAGTTCCTTATGTATTGTCACAGTTCATTGCTCAATATTCTTGTCATAATTAGATGATAAAAATATCTTATCCATGGAAGCAAAATAAAAATAGACAAACCTACTCAACAGGCTTGTCTATTTTTATTTTGGAGCGGGTGACGAGGATCGAACTCGCAACCCTCAGCTTGGGAAGCTGATGCTCTACCATTGAGCTACACCCGCTTATGCATTTATTATACCTTAGCAGCTAAGATAAAGTCAATCAACAATCCATGAAAACATGGGAGGAGCTCCAATCAATTGCTGATAATCCATGGGCCTTCAAAAAATCATTGGTTCTAGAGAAAGGCTTAGAACCAAAAAAGCCTCTGCCAGCGGAAAAAGGGCTGGGATGAGGTGACTTGATGATGCATTTCTTTTTTCCTTGAATCAATTTTTCTTTTTTCTGTGCAAGATTGCCCCACAAAATAAATACCATAGGCATATCATTATTTCCCAATTGTTTTATGATGAAATCAGTTAAAATCTCCCACCCTTTATCTTTATGTGAATTGGCTTTTCCAGCTTCCACTGTTAACACTGTATTTAACAACAACACACCCTGTTTTGCCCAACCAGTTAAATCAGCGGATAAAGGAGGTTTATGCCCTAAATCCATTTCTAATTCTCTGAAAATATTTTTCAAAGAAGCAGGTACTTGATGCCTGGATTGACTGGAAAAAGATAAACCATGGGCATGATACACTCCTTTTTTATCTAAACCAGGGTATGGATCCTGCCCAACAATAACCACTTTCACCTTTTCATAGGAAGTAAGTTGTAAAGCACGGAATATATCTTTTTGCGCCGGAAGGATGTTTCTATTTTGATACATCAAAGTAAGCCATTGCAATAATTGAACCATATATGTTTTTTTAAATTCTTGCTGCAATTGAATATCCCAGGAGTTTCCGATTTTAAACAAAAAAATCCCCCATCTGACTCAAATTAAGCTTATACATTCTTGGCTTTTCTGATGAATTGATAAAAAAACATCACAAAAAAACAGATTCCTGCTACCCCCAAGGATAAACCCAACCCAGTGTAAAAAGTACCTAAATACAAAGGGGATATTAGATGTAAATTTCGCAATAAAATTCCTAAGGTAATCATAATACCCATCATGATATATCCTTTTACATCAAAAAAAGCAAAAACACATACTTTTTCTTTTCCATAGGCATAAATCCTATGACAATGTTTTTTAAACATCTTTAAAAAGATAAATTTAAAAAAAATAAAAAAAATGAATAAAGCGCAACAAAGGTTCATCATGGGAATCAACCAATGACGCATCATATCTGTAATCCCCATGCCCAAAATTTTATAACCAGCAAAACACCATACAAATCCCGCACATAAGAATAAAAAGGTTTTTGATACACGAGGCGTATACTTATAAAACAAATTTTTGATACTCTTGGTTTCCGTTTTCTGCCCAAAATTTAAAATTGGATTGGCAGGAATGTATTGATAAAAAATCCCCAAAAGCATAATCCCTATACTTATTAAACCATATACATATTTTTCAGACACAACGAAAAAAGCTACAAAAATACCTACCCCGCTCATCACAAAATATGGCCATTGCCATTGTACACCAGGGTTGATTTTTGCCAACAAAATTATTCCAAAAATATTAAGCAAACAATAAATTATGATAATACTTGCCATCAGCCATGATTGCATTATAAACACTTCCTTTTATTAAGATAAAAGATAAAATAAAAGGAATCATTTTTATTATTGTATGATTTGATTATAGCAAGCATTTTCTCATTAAGCAATGAAACAAAGTATGCATAAAATTACAAATATGGGTTTTAATTAAATATTAAAAACAGCCACTATATACATCAAGCCACAGATTCACTTCTACCCAGTAGAATCATCTTAACCTTGGTTTTACAAACCATTACTCCTTACTAATATTTTAACTTAACCTGTTGTGCTATTTGAAATATCATTTGTTGAAGACTTGTAAAAGCCCAAA
>CATZDY010000092.1 GCA_958417755.1 uncultured Peptococcaceae bacterium | reverse complement strand
CTCAATGCAATTTACCATATATTCCATATATTGAATCTTTTTTTGTTCATTCAGTGATAAAAATATATTTTGTGAAAAATTTTGTATTATATATTCTTTACTTAAATATGGATTGGATTGGATTGATTGTTCTAATTCTTTTTTTGTTTTATGATAAGCTTTTAATTCAGCTTCTAAATAAGACTTGATATCTTTGCGTAATATTTCTTTTTTCAATGTACCACTTCCTTTTCTATAAATTCTGCTAATATGTATAAATTCATGACGTGGTTTCGTTAAATAGCAGTATTTATTAGTAAAATTTACCATCAGCCCTAAAATATAATATCCATTGACGCTCTTGGGGAGATGCTTTTCGTCAAACGAGCCATTCTTTGAAACGAAATATTGTTTTATAGAGCATTATTGTACCTCCTTAAACTATATAAGTGAGAGATTTTGTGTCCTTTATTGACACAAAATTTGATGGAATTCATTGATATCCATGCCAAAAAGATTGCTTAATGCGATGATTTCATCTAGATAAAATTTAGTTTTCCCGTTTTCCTTTTTTGCATATCCTGCTAAGGATAAGTTTAGAGTTTGAGCAGCTTCTTTTTGGGTGATGCCTGCATGAATTCTTGCTGCTTTGAATTTTAATCCAATCAATATGCTCACCTAATTTTGTGTGTCTTATTAAGATACTTCTATCCTATCATTGATAAACTTGAGAGTCAACATAAAAAGACACGATTTATATTTTTATTGTTAAATGTGTCTTTTTGTGTGTATAATGATATATATTCTTTTTTGCCTGGAGGAGTTGTTGATGAATAAAAAAACGGATTCCAAATTGTTTTATTTGGCTGTGGGAGAAAATATAAAAAAATATAGGGAAATACGTGGTTATAGCTTGCAGGCTCTGGGTGAAAAAATAGGTGTGACAAAAAAGACAATTCAAAGATATGAAAATGGAGAGATTAAAATTGATATGAACCGTTTGCATGATATATCAGAAGCATTGCGAATTGAGATGTCCAAGTTGCTGGATGGAACACAAAAATTTATGGGGTTGGACATTGCTACAATTCATAATATCAATTTGCCCATTGTGAATGAACTATCCTATAGAAATGGTGCCTTTATTTATGAAAAAATTGAGGATTATGAATCTACGCCAAAACAATGGTTGGGCAAAGGAGAGTATTTTTACCTTAGAGCGTTTGGGGAAACCATGACAGGGGCAAGAATTACAGCAGGTAATTTGCTGCTAATCCATAAACAGGAAGCCGTAGAAGATAAGCAAACTGTGGTTGTTATGAAGCAAAATATTCTTTATGTTATGCATGTTTATGAACATAAGGGCATTATCATTTTACAGGCAGAAAATAGTTGCTATCCTCCTGTTATTTATAGTAATTCTGATAACAGTATAAAAGTGGTGGGTAGAGTGGAAAGAATCGTCATTGAATTATAGAAAACGGGATGTTAACTCTAAGGAAATAGGATATATCAATTTTGAGTTAATTGATATATCCTATTTTTATTATTTAATGAAATTGATTTATTTTTATGATTTAATATGATGATTTTGATGTGTATTATTATATGTATTATATCTTTAAAAAGTATATATAAGATTAAGTATAATCCTGTATTGATTTTTATATGTAAAATATAGGGACTTATATAATAATAATAACTTTTTTGGTATTATTATGGTTTATTTGGAAGAAAAATAAAACCATAAAATTTATAATAATATAAAATCTGTAAAATAAGGATATGTATTGCTGTTCATTTTATGGCTTTTATCTTTTATTGTATATTTGGTATATATATTACGAGTAATTAATCAATATCATTGAGCCATTCTTTTGTGTTGAGAAATTGGTCCGCAATTCGTTCCATGGCTTTTCTTTGTGCATCTGATGATGCATGGCTATATACATTTAAGGTTATTTTTATATCACTATGACCTAGTGTATCACTAACAATTTTCATGGGTATTTCTGCTTCCAATGCCCTGGTGGTAAATGTGTGTCTGGTGGTATGGAGACTGCCTGTGGTGATTCCAGCGGTTTTAAGGATGTGTTTAAAAAAACGGTCAAACGTGCCGAGATTAATAAACTGACCGTTTTCTTTGCAAAAAACAAGATTATTGTCCTGATAAGTGTGAGAGTATTGTTTTTTGCGATATTCTTCTTGTTTTTTATGTTTTTGTAGTATTTCCATGATTTTATGAGGTACTTCTATTGTCCGGTCTTTTCCGCTTTTGGTGGATGGTTGTATGGTTAAAATTGTTTTTTGAGGGCTTGTCTGATCATTGTTTTTGATGCGACAAAGTTGTTTGTTGACATGGATCCTGTCTTGGATAAAATCAATGTCCTGCCAGGTTAGGCCTAACAATTCCCCTCGTCGTAACCCTGTATAGAGGGCCAATAAAATGGCAACCCCCCAGGGTGAACCAGCACAGGCTGTTTCAATAGCTTTTTGTTCCATAGGAGAAAATACTTTTCGTGGTTTTTCTTTTTGGGGTTTTGGTATGCTTACCCTGCCATCAGCCACTGGATTTTTAGGAATTAGGTCGTTGATATAAGCGATTTGTAGGGATTGACGCAGAATGGAATGGATTCCTTTTAAGGTTTGATGGGATAATCCCCCTTTGCCGTCAAGACGTCCTTTTTGGGCCATTTTATTATAAGCATCTTGGATGGTAATGCTTTTTAAATCTTTGAGTTTATAATGGCCTAAATGAGGTTTAATGTGGCACCGTATGAACATTTCATAGGTTGTTTTTGTTGCATTTTTTGCTTTATTGACAATTTGTATCTCATACCACTTATCCAACCATTGTCCCAAGGTATAACGAGATGGTTCTATATATGTGCCTCTTTTATTATCTTCAATAAAGGCATTTAATTTGGCTGCACATTCCCTACGGGTTTTTCCATACAAATATTTTACTTTTACTTTTCCTGTTTCATGATATCCCAGGGTAATACGGGCTTCCCAGCGACCATCTTTTCTTTTCCGAATGCTGCCTTCGCCATTGCCTCTACGTTTTGAAGCCATTTTTTTCCTTCCTTTTTTTATGTATTTTGCTTTTGCTATATAATATTGTGGTAAAATAGAAGCAGATTCGCTACAATAATAGTGATATCTTTGGGGTCCACTATAGGGGAAAGTCGCTATTCCTTTGTTGAGAAAAAGCGACTTTTTGTTTCAATAAAATCTGGGGCAAAATCTGGGGCAAAACCTGATTTGAACAGAAGTTATATTTTTATATTATCATAAATAACAAGGAATATAAGTAATTTTAACTTGAATAATATGAATAATAACATTATATTGATCATATAAAAAGAAGTCAAAGAAAAAACCGGTTTTCACCGGTTAAATTAAGATACATATAAGACCGCCACCTCCGTCATTCACAATGCGTTGTAAGGTCATTTGTAATTTAGCTTGGGCATTTTCAGGCATTCGATGTAATTTATTTTGAATACCTTCTCGTACCAAATCATGGAGAGATTTACCAAACATTTCAGATTCCCACAGTTTTTGCGGATCTTCCTCAAAGCCATCCAAAAGATAACGTACCAGTTCTTCACACTGTTTTTCCGTACCTATGATAGGCGTGATTTCAGTGGTAATATCGGCTTTGATAATATGCAGCGATGGAGCGCTGGCTTTTAATTTTACCCCAAATCGATTTCCCTGGCGAATGAGTTCTGGTTCTTCCAGGATCATCTCATCCAGCCGTGGCATGACTACACCATAACCCATGTCTTTTACTTCTAGAAGCGCTGTGGATACCTTGTCATATTCTCTTTTGGCCACTGCTAATTCTTTGACCAAACGAAATAGGTCAAGATCACCATCCACACTAAAACCACTTTCTTCGCTTAGGACTCGATAAAATAAATCTGGTTTAGAAGTAATGTTGATGGCAGCAATACCGCTGCCCATATCCATTTGGTGCAGAGACACTTGAGATATAAAATCATAATCTGCTAGATTTTCCACTGCTGTATTGATATCCCTTAGTCTGCGCACATGTTGTACTGTGTCGCGAACAGCATCTTCAAATTTTTGTCTTAACCAATTGGTATTCGTCAATTCTTCTATCCAAGAAGGTAAAGTGATGTTGACTTCATTGACTGGAAATTCATATAATACTTTTTCCAAGATAAATAAAACATCTTCTTGGCTTAATTCAGCACAATTGACTGGCAGAACTGGGGCATCATATTTGTCGGATAATTCCTCTGCCAATTCTATTGCTGTAGGTGCTTCAGAATGGATACTATTTAATAAAATAATAAAAGGTTTATTAATATCCTTTAGTTCTTCAACAACCCTTTCTTCTGCCTCCACATAGTTTTCCCGGGGAATATCCGTAATGCTGCCATCTGTGGTAACCAAGATACCCATGGTAGAGTGTTCTGAAATTACCTTTCGGGTACCAATTTCTGCAGCCTCTTGAAACGAGATAGGTTCATCAAACCAAGGGGTAGAAACCATACGTGGACCATCTTCATCTTCATATCCCAGCGCACCTTCCACTTTATATCCAACGCAATCTACCATTCTCATTTTTAATTTCAGTCCGTTGCTTACGGATATTTCTATGGCTTCATTGGGTACAAATTTAGGTTCCGTGGTCATGATGGTTCTGCCTGCACCGCTTTGGGGCAATTCATCCCTGGCCCTGTCCCTTTCATGGGTAGTCTTAATGTTTGGGATGACAAGCAAATCCATAAACCTTTTGATAAAGGTAGATTTTCCAGTTCTTACTCCCCCGCAAACCCCTAAATAAATATCCCCACCAGTACGTTCTGCGATATCGCGAAAGATATTGAGATTTTCCATAGAACACTCCCTCCTTGTAAAATATATATCATGAATGCAATTGATTAACTATTCGCATCCCCCCCTAACCCGCACAACCATCTCCTTTAACGGGTTTGAAAGACAACTGTTCATAAAATTCCATGGATGTGTATTTTTTTCCAGTACTAGGTATCAACAATATATATATATGAAAAAGACGAAATATTATTACGTTTCTAATGGGATTGAACATAATTATTTTAAGAAGTTTATAATTGATATAAAATAAAAAAAAGTTTTTTTAATTAATTTTTTATATAATGAAGGTAAATTTATCCTCAACGTCGAACAATTTCATATATAAAATGAAGTTGTCGGTGGAGGTTTTGTATGCGGGTATACAACGTGAGGAAGAAAGTCATCACAATTTTAGCTTTTTCTATTCTTTGTATGTGTTTTGCAAGTCCAGTAATGGCAAATCAGGATCCATTGGTGGGCGCAATTCAGCCGGGAGAGGGATTGAATCAAACAGGTACTATTATTCCCGGTGTCCAACCAGTAGCGCCTCCTGTACAGGAGGATGTAACTGTAACCCAAATTGTACCGCCTAAAGAGCCTGTTGCAGTGAAAGAAGAGGTTTCCCGGGCAGCAGCGGGAGATGCCCGTAAAGTCATTAGTGAGGCCCAAAAATTGTTAGGCAAAAGTTATGTGTATGGCGCTTCAGGACCGGATGCCTTTGATTGTTCAGGCTATGTAAAGTATGTTTATAACCTGGTTGGTATCGATTTACCACGTATTGCTGAAGATCAAGCGGATTGTGGTATAGCAGTAGAGAGAGATGCTTTGCAACCAGGCGATTTGGTTTTCTTTGGTTATTATGGAAGTGGAACAATCAATCATACGGGTATTTATATTGGTGATAATCAATTTATCCATTCTTCAACCAATAATGGGGTCATTATTACTTCATTAGATTCGAGTTATTATGATAGTAACTATAAAGAAGCAAGAAGACTGCTACGTTAATGATATGAAAGAATAAATAAAAATAGTATACATAAAAATCCCTTTCCTATTAGGAAAGGGATTTTTTAATTTTTAATACTCGTTTTGTTTATTTTAAGAAATAGAAAGATTTTCTATCTCTGCTTTAAAGCTTCTACACATGAGGTTTTTAACTGCCTTTTCTGGAGATAAATCTCCAAATAATACTTGGTAGGTTTGTTGGGTAATGGGCAATTCTACTTCTAACAAATTGCCTATTTGGTGGGCTGCTTTTGTGGTTTTTACACCTTCAACCACCATATGTACACTGGATATTGCATTTGATAAGCTTTTTCCTTTACCGATTTCAATACCTACACGACGATTACGGCTGTGTATACTGGTACAGGTGACGATTAAATCTCCTACCCCTGCTAAACCTGCAAAGGTAAGGGGATTGGCTCCCATTTTACTGCCCAATCGGGTTATTTCCGCTAACCCTCTGGTCATTAAAGCTGCTTTTGTATTATCCCCATAACCAAGTCCATCGGCAATGCCTGTTCCTAAGGCAATAATATTTTTTAATGCTCCACCTAATTCTACCCCCGCTACATCAGTGTTTGTATAAACTCGAAAGGTTTCTGAGGCAAGCATTTCTCTTGCTTTTTCAGCACTTTTTAAATCTTCAGATGCTACTACTACAGCTGCAGGCATTCCCCGCCCCACTTCTTCAGCATGGCTTGGTCCAGATAGCATGACATATCGATTTTGGGCGTTGTTGCTAATGACCTCTTCTTCAAATACCTTTGACAGGCGTTTTAAGGAATCTTCCTCTAATCCCTTAGCAGCATTGATAATGAGTGAATCCTTTTTGGTCATAGGCAGTACCTGTTTTATGGTATTTCGAAATGCATGGGAAGGCACTACTGATAGGATAAAATCTACATTTGAAACAGCCATTTCTAAATCAGTGGTGCAGTTTAGATTTGAAGGAAGGGAAACTCCTTTTAAATAGCGTTCATTGGTTCTTTTTATGTTTATTTCTTCAGCTAAATCAGCTCGTCTAGCCCATAATACAGTTTTTAGTCCTTTGCGTGCTAAGGTAATGGCCAGTGCTGTGGCCCAACTTCCTGCACCCAAGATTCCGATTTTTTTTTCTATCATCTTGCTCCTCCATTTTTACCTGAATGATTTTCTATCCAATGGTGCTATTATTTTTTTGTCCCTACTTTAAATTCATTGCCAGCTAATAATCTTTTTAAGTTGGGTATGTGTTTGTATATAGCCAATAATGCTACCAATAGACCAAACAGCAAATAATGAAGATTGGGATTGAATACATATAAAGATATGGGTAATACAAGAGCAGCACAGATGGAACTAACGGAAACATATCGAAATATAGCCAATACAAGACCCCATACGCCTAATACTATCACTAAGGTTAGGGGCGATAGGGCCATTAATACCCCTGCCCCAGTGGCTACAATTTTACCTCCATGGAATCCTAAAAATATTGGCCAACTATGTCCTGCTAAGGCAGCAAGTCCTGTTAGTAATTCTATTCCTTCTATACCTGTATAACGACCAAGCATTACGCCTATGATCCCTTTGGCTGCATCACAAATGAAAACCAATACACCAAACAGGGGTCCTAAGGTTCTCCATACATTTGTGGTTCCAATATTTCCACTGCCATGCTGACGTATATCAATCCCCTTAAATCGTCCTACAATATAACCAAAAGGAATGGAACCAATCAAATAACTAAAAACAAGAACTAACATGATTTTCACAAAGCCTTGCCTCCCCTATTTTCCCTCTAAACATTTTTATTCCGATTGCGGAAAATCAATCGAATTGGACATCCTTCAAATCCATAGGCTTGCCGAATTTGATTTTCTAAATATCGGATATAAGAGAAATGGATTAACCCAGTATCATTCACTTGAAATACAAACCGAGGAGGGCTAACTGCTGCTTGGGTTACATAGTATATCTTTAAACGCCTGGTTTTGTATGAAGGCGGTGGGCTATGCATGACCGCTTCTTTGATTAAATTATTAATCCCTGGGGTGGATACCCTTAGACAATAATTTTCCATAACTGTATCAACCATTTCCAATATGCGATGGATTCTTTGTTTTGTTAAGGCAGAGACAAATACAATGGGAGCATAGGATAAAAAGAGTAAAGCATCTTTGATTTCTTTGGTATATTGGGAGGCCGTGCGTTCATTTTTTTCAATTAAATCCCATTTATTGATCACCAGGATAGAAGCTTTTCCCTTTTCATGGGCATAGCCCACAATTTTTTTGTCTTGTTCTGTTACTCCTTGGGTTGCGTCAATTAACATCAAGACAACTTGACTTCGATCCACTGCCCGTAAGGAGCGAATGACACTATAACGTTCTGTGGTGTCCAGTTCTATTTTACTTTTACGACGCATCCCTGCTGTATCAACCAGGTTATAGATTCGATTGTCTTTTTTTACATATGTATCAATGGCATCTCTAGTGGTTCCTGGAATATTGCTGACAATTGCCCTTTCTTGACCAATGATGGCATTGACCAAAGAAGATTTACCTACATTCGGTCTTCCTATGACTGCAATGCGTATCATATCATGTTCAGCAGCATCAATCTCTGCATGAGGCAAAGCTGTTATGATGCTATCCAATAAGTCTCCAGTGTTTAATCCTTCTATGGCAGATATGGGAATGGGATCACCCAATCCTAATTTATAAAATTCGTAAAAATCTTGCAACCCGTCAAATCGTTCAACTTTATTGGCTACCAAAATAACAGGTTTGCCACTTTTTCTAAGTAAAGCAGCAACAGATTGGTCTGTAGCTGTTAACCCCATTCTGGCATCCACAACAAACAAGATAACATCAGCTTCATTGATTGCTATCTCTACTTGTTTTCGAATGTTGCTGATAATTTCTCCTTGTTCACTAAAATCAAGCCCACCGGTATCTACCAAGGTAAATTCTTTTCCACCCCAATCGGCATCTTGGTATAATCTATCCCTGGTAATACCGGGGATTCCTTCTACAATGGATACCATATCCCCAACAATTCTATTAAATAAAGTTGATTTACCTACATTGGGTTTTCCTACGATTGCAACAATGGGTTTGGCCATTTTTCTCTCCTATTCTATGCAAGGCAATTATGATATAGCATTACAGATTACTTTTGTTTCGAATATAGTCAAACAAATCCTTAGGATTTTCCACAGCAATGACTGAAATCCCTAATTCTTGTTCTAATTGCTGTAAAGAGTAATTGTCTAAAAATATATCACTTTTGTTTCTTAACATAATATTAGGGATTACTAAAATTTCTTTGATTTTATTGGAAATTTTAGTTTGTAAGGTTTGGATAATATCTTGACCAGATATAAGTCCAGCCACAGTCACAGTATGACCTAAAAAAGAGTTTTCCACACCATGGACATCAATTTTAAGATTTTCAATATGAATATCATTGATTAAAGGTTGCAAGATTGGCTTTGCTAATGTCCCGGTAACCACATGAAGATGGAGAGAAGACTTTAATCTTTGGGGTAAGGTTTGTTGAGCTCCATACCATTGTTCTAGAAATATCCGGGTCAATCCAATTCCGTTTTCAATCTGCGGATAATCTGCATAACATGCTGTTTCAGGTATAGGTATATCTGCCAATAAGTAAAATTCATCCGCTGCAAAAACAACTGGATAGCCAAAAGTATCTCTACAAGCCTTTTGCCAGCCTTGGGCTTTTAATACAATCTCCCTTGCTTGTTGTTTGTTATAAGTGGATAGTGGATATAATCCTTCTCGATAACCTGTTAGCCCTACAGGTACCAGAGCCAGGGATGATAAACCAGGCCAAAGCTTTGTTAAGTCTTTGATTGTATTTTCTAATTCTTTTCCGTCATTGATTGTGGGACATAATACAATTTGTGCATGAATGGTAATGCCTGCGGAGGTTAGTTGTTCAATCTTTTGTAATATATCACCTGCTCGGGCATTTCCCATCATTTTTGTTCGTAAAACTGGATTTGTGGTATGCACAGATACATAAAGTGGCGTTAGCCGTTGCTGAATGATTCGTTTGATTTCTTTTTCTCCAATATTGGTCATGGTGATAAAATTACCTTGTAAAAAAGAAAGGCGATAATCATCATCTTTTACATACAAAGTTTTGCGCATAGCTGGAGGCATTTGGCTTACAAAACAAAAGATACATTGGTTTTGACAACGGATAGGTTCCCCTAATTCCATGGAACCGAAATCAATGCCTAAGGATTCATCAAATTCTTTTTCAATTTCAATTTGCCATATAAGGCCATTGGATTTTTGTAATTCTACAACGATTGTTTCATCAGCGATGAGAAAACGGTAATCCAATATATCTCGTAAAGGTTGGTCATTGATTTTTGTGATGACATCCCCTGGTTCTATGCCTACGTCCCATGCAATGCTATTTTTTTTTACAGATTCAATGGAAAGCCCTTTATTCAATCCATACTACACCCTTCCCAGTTCTTTGTTCAACCACATGGTAAGAATGCTATTCTTCGGTTCAAGAGAGATATCCTTTTTTTATTTCTTTTTCAATGATTTTTCTTCCCCATAGATGCAAATGGCGTTTGGATATGAAAAAGCAACCTAAGAGTAATTTTAGCCCACACAACAGCTTTATAGGTTGAAGAATATATTTGTTTTGGGGAATTTTATGCA
>CATZDY010000091.1 GCA_958417755.1 uncultured Peptococcaceae bacterium | reverse complement strand
AAATCCTTAGGATTACTCACCAGACGCAAATAAGCCATAATATCTTTGATTTCTTTGCGGTCGTAAAACTTTAGGCCCCCAATCATGGTATAAGGGATACCCCGACGCACGAATACTTCCTCAATGCTCCGGGACATGGCATGGGTTCGATACAAAACAGCGAAACTATTGTATCCCAGGTTTTCCATGCGCCCCATGATTTCAATTCGTCCGGCAATATAATGGGCTTCCATTTTTTCATCATTGGCCAAATGGGTAATCAAAGGCACCCCTTGGTCCGCTGCAGTCCACAATTGCTTGTCCTTGCGATTGGGATTATTGCGAATCAAATGATTGGCTGCTTCCAGGATATTGCCTGTGGAACGGTAGTTCTGTTCCAACTTAATGATGGTAGCCTCTGGATAGTCCTTTTCAAAATCCAAGATATTTTGAATATCCGCCCCTCGGAAATTATAGATACTTTGATCCGGATCCCCCACCACACAAAGATTATGATGGGCGCTGGCCAATAAATTGACCAATATATATTGGGCATGATTGGTATCCTGATATTCATCCACCATAATATAAGCAAATTTGTTTTGATAATACTGTAATACCTCTGGATTTTGTTGCAATAACCTTACAGTTAGCATCAGCAAATCATCAAAATCCAAGGCATTGTTTTCTTGCAGCTTTTGTTGATACAAGGTATAAACTTGAGCAGTGACCTGGGCATAAAAATCATAAGCCTGTTTTTCATAGGCCAGAGGATCAATCAATTGGTTTTTGGCTTGGGATATGCTATACGCCATAGCCCGGGGAGGAAACTTCTTTTCTTCCAAATTTAAAACTTTTAAACAATCTTTGATCACTGTTTGACGATCCGTCTCATCATAGATGACAAAATTATCTTCATACCCTAGATATTGAATCCTTTGTCGCAAAATACGCAAACATGCAGAGTGAAAGGTGCTTACCCATAAATTTTTGATTTGTTCAGGCAGCATTGCGGCAATGCGACTTTTCATTTCCTCAGCTGCTTTATTGGTAAAGGTGATTGCTAGAATCTGATAAGGTTGCACATCTTTTTCTTGCAATAAATAAGCAATTCTAGTGGTCAACACCCTGGTTTTACCACTACCTGCTCCAGCCAACACCAATAGAGGGCCTTTCGTACAACGCACTGCTTCTATTTGGGCCTGGTTTAACCCGTCCAATAACCCCATTTTACTCACCCACTTTATTGTATACCAAATCCTTTTAATTTCCAATAAATTCCTAATTGTTTTATCAAGAATCCTAACCCCTTGTATGCCTAGGAGGAAAAGCTTGAAATAAATAGAAGAAGGCGCCGCTTGTCATAAGACGCGACGCTTTAGGCATCTAAAATCTTGATGTGCTATTTTTTACTCCTAAGATAAAGTTCCTCATAAATGGCCAAGGGAGCAATATTCTGCTGGGCCAACATAACCCATAGATGATAAAGCAAATCCGCCACTTCCCCCACCAGAGCTTTGGCCTCTTGATTCTTGGCTGCAATCACCACTTCCGTAGCTTCTTCTCCCACTTTTTTGAGTATTTTATCCAATCCTTCCCGGTATAAATAGGCGGTATAGGATTGTTCCGAAGCTTCGGATTTTCTGGCCAACAATACTTCATACAATTGATCCAATATAGTAGGTCCAGTGATTTGCTGGGGGTTTGCGGAATTCCCTACCTGGTCTTTAAGATTTCTTTCCATATACTTCTTCTGGGTCGAAAAACCGTTCTCCAATGATTTCTATGGCTCCATCCGCCCCAATGCGATTGTGGAAACAAGTGTAATAGCCCTCATGACAAGCAGCTCCCTTTTGTTCCACTTGAACCAGCAGGGTGTCTTTATCACAATCATAGGCAATATCCGTTACTTTTTGCACATTGCCTGAAGATTCACCTTTGTGCCAAAATTGTTGTCTGCTGCGGCTCCAAAACCAAGTTTCCCCGGTTTCCAACGTTTTTTTGACAGCCTCAGCATTCATATAGGCTAACATCAATACTTCTTTGGTTTCTTTATCCTGTACAATGGCAGGAATCAAACCATTTCCATCATATTTTAACTCTTTTGCATCAAAAGCCATTGGCGAATACCCCATTTCTTCATCATGATTTGTCCTAAACCTTTATAGTCTTACGGGGACTCCTTTATGTTGTAAATACTCCTTTGTTTCCCGAATGGTATATTCACGAAAATGAAAAATCGAAGCAGCCAAGGCGGCGTCCGCTTCCCCTAGGGTCAGTCCGTCCACAATGTGATCAAGATTTCCCACTCCCCCTGAGGCAATGACCGGAATTTGCACCGCCCGGGCTACAGCTCTGGTTACCTCCAAATCATATCCGTCCTTGGTTCCATCCTTATCCATGCTGGTCAACAAAATCTCCCCGGCGCCCAAGGATTCCACTTGTTTCACCCAGGATAAAGCATCCAGGCCCGTAGGGGTGCGTCCTCCGTGAATATAGACTTCCCAAACCCCAGGAGCTGTACCCCGAACATCCACAGCCACCACAATACACTGGCTGCCGAATTTGGCAGAAGCTTCTGCCACCAACCGGGGATTTTGTACTGCTGCGGTATTGATGGATACTTTATCCGCCCCTGCGGATAATATTTCCTGGATGTCTTCCAATGAATGGATACCACCACCCACTGTATAGGGAATAAACACTTCTCCCGCTGTGCGATACACCATATCCAACATGGTTTTTCTTCCCTCATGGGAAGCGGTAATATCCAAAAAGACTAATTCATCCGCCCCTTCTTGATCATAAAAGGCAGCCAATTCCACTGGATCCCCAGCATCACGCAAATTCACAAAATTGGTTCCCTTGACCACCCGACCTTCCGTCACATCCAAACAAGGAATCACTCTTTTGGTTAACACATCGAATCCTCCTCTGCAATGGCCAGGGCATCCGGTAAACGGATGGTACCAGCATACAAAGATTTACCCATAATCACGCCTTCCACCCCTGCGGGCTCTAATTTTTTCAGGCTTTTTATATCTTCTAAGGTAGAAACCCCCCCAGAAGCAATGATTTTAAGTCCTGTTGTCCGGGCCACTTCTTCCACAGCAGCCAAATTCGGACCTTTTAAAGTGCCATCCCGCCAAATATCCGTAAAGATAATGCGCTTTACGCCCAAATCTTTCATTTCCAAGGCCAGTTCCAGGGCATCCTTATGAGCCACAACGCCCCAGCCTTCAATGGCCACTTTACCGTCTTTGGCATCAATGCCTACCACCACAGCCTCACCATAGCGTTGGCAAGCTGTGGCAACAAGCTGGGGCTCCTTAATGGCTATGG
This sequence comes from uncultured Peptococcaceae bacterium, assembly GCA_958417755.1. Lineage (GTDB taxonomy): Bacteria > Bacillota > Desulfotomaculia > Desulfotomaculales > Desulfocucumaceae > CATZDY01. The sequence goes on along the minus strand of CATZDY010000091.1, from coordinate 7,411 downwards.
TACCAAAAATCACCCGGCTAACTCCAATGCCCAATAGTTCTGCAGCCATATTCAAATCCCGAATGCCACCGCCCACTTGTACCGGGATATGGACAGAGGATACAATCTCTTTGATAACCTGAAAATTCTTAGGCAAACCAGAAAAAGCTCCGTCCAAATCCACCACATGCAATCTCTGGGCGCCCTGTTCCTGCCATACATTAGCCATGGCCACCGGATCCTCTGAATAAACAGTTTCTTGGTTGGGATCCCCTTCCACCAATCTTACACATCGTTCTTCCCGCAAATCAATTGCCGGATAAATCAGCATGATGTACCACACCCCCGAAATTGCGCAATAGTTTCAAACCCAAAACACTGCTTTTTTCAGGGTGAAATTGTATTGCGTATACATTATTTTTTCCCACAGCCACAGGAAAGGGATTTCCATATTCCGTCGTTCCAGTGATAATACTCTGATCCGTTGGATCAATATAATAAGAATGCACAAAATAAAAAGCCGAGCCATTGGGAATATCCTCAAAGATAGCTGAATTGGTATCAGCTCTTGATTTTAGAGAAGCGTAATGCACATGATTCCAACCCATGTGAGGTATCTTCAGGTCCCCTGTTAATTTTCTTACCATACCGGGGAATACGCCTAGCCCTTCTGTATAGCCCCATTCCTCACTGGCCTCAAAAAGCAATTGTAAACCCAAACAAATTCCCAAAAAAGGACGTCCTGAAGCAATATAGTCCAGCACTGCCTGATCCATCCCAGAGGCTGATAAATTTTTCATGGCATCTCCAAAGGCCCCTACCCCAGGCAAGACCACCCCTTGGGCTTTGGTCAATAGAGTCGGATCCGTCACAATATCCGCCTGGATACCAACCTTTTCAAATCCCTTTTGTACACTGCGCAAATTTCCCATTCCATAATTTACAATGGCTATCACAGCAATATCTACCCCATCCAAGGTTATAAAAAAACCTTCACTTTCTATGTCATTCTTCTTATTTCCAAAAAAATTTCGTCTCCATTATACTAAAATGCCCTTGGTGGAAGGAATATCATCTTTTCCTGTCAGGGCAAAGGCCATTTGCAAGGCTCGGCCTACTCCTTTAAAGATGGCTTCAATCATATGATGTACATTGCGCCCTGCCAACATCCGAATATGTAAAGTGAGACCACTTTGTACGGCAAAGGCGCGGAAAAATTCTTCCACCATTTCAGTATCAAAATCTCCTACCTTGGGTTGAGGAAAAGAAGCTTCCATAGCCAGAAAACCTCGTCCACTGACATCCACAGCCACCAAAGCCAGGGATTCATCCATAGGCAGCAGACTTTGTCCATAGCGGTGAATGCCAGCCCGATTCCCCAAGGCCTCAAGTACAGCCTTGCCTAAGCAAATCCCCACATCCTCTACGGTATGGTGGCAATCCACTTGAATATCTCCCACAGCTTTTAATTGTAAATCAAAACTTCCGTGTTTTGTCATCAGGATTAGCATATGGTTGAAAAATCCTATGCCAGTTTCAATGGAGCTTTCTCCTTTGCCATCCAAAACCAAGGCCAAATGAATGTTCGTTTCCGCAGTTTGCCGGCTTATCTCAGATGTGCGTTTCACTTGCATGTCTCCCTCTCCTCTTGCAGCCTCCTTACAACTCCTAACCATCATTTTCCGGCTACATTGTTACCCGTTTTTCGCCAAAACAGTCTTTAATTTCTCCAAAAAGTAGCTGTTTTCCTCCCGGGTCCCCACTGTAACCCGTAGACAATTTTCCAAAGCCAGACCAGATACATTGCGGATTAATACGCCTTGGGCTAGCAATCCCTCATACACAGTGTTGGCAGGCAAAGAAGTTCGAAAGAGAATAAAATTTGTTTGGGTAGGATACAGGGTGAGACCCTTTATAGCAGTCATATTTTTTTCCAAAATCTTACGGTTCTCTAAAATTTGGCCTACCTGGGCCAGGAGCAAATCCCGGTGCTGCAGTACCATCTGGGCAGCCAATTGAGAATATTGATTCACGTTAAAGGGCTGCTTGATGCGCAACAATTCGTTGATAACCAAAGGAGAAGCCATGAGATAACCTACCCGTAATCCAGCCAGGCCAAAGGCTTTGGAAAAGGTTCTTAATACAATCAAATTGGGATATTGTTCTATCAGAGCAGCACAGGATGTTCCGCCAAATTCAATATAAGCTTCATCCACCACCACCAAAGCACTGGTATTGGTCACCAAAGTCTCTATTTGCTCCAAGGGCGTGGCATTTCCCGTGGGATTATTGGGCGTACATAGGACAATGATAGCAGCTTTGGTTTGAGCAGCTTCTTGGAGCAACTGCAAAACATCAGGCTGAAAATCCTGTTTCCGGGCTACCCCTTGACAAAGGGCCCCGGCAATCTGGCCATGAATCTTGTACATGGAAAAAGTCGGGGTAGCAATCAATACGGTCCGCCCCATGCCAAAGGCCAACATGATGTTTAAAATCAATTCGTCAGATCCATTGCCCACCAACAAACATTCCACTGGAACTTTTGTATAGGCAGCAATGTCTTTCAGCAAATCCCGGGCCAAAGGATCCGGGTAGCGGGCAAACATTGCTGTGGATAGCTGGCTTTCTATGGCTGCTTTGATTTCCCCGGGCAAATCAAAGGGATTTTCATTGGCATCCAATCGAATCACCTGGTCCATGGATTGGGCTGTATAAGGTTTTAAATCTTTTAAATCTGGCCGCAACAAAGTTGCCAAGGAAAACGGCTTTTGGTCAATATAGGGCCCCATATTCCACCTTCTCTCTGTCTAAACATCCTGTATCCTGACTTTAATTGCCCTGGCGTGGGCATCCAAACCTTCCATTTCTGCCAACTTGATAATCCCCGGCCCTGCCTGGTTTAAGGCAGATTTTGTATAGGAAATGACGCTGGTTCTTTTCAAAAACGCATCCACCCCCAAAGGAGAATAAAAACGAGCTGTTCCCCCTGTGGGCAATACATGATTGGGGCCTGCCCAATAATCCCCCACAGGCTCTGGAGAATAAGGGCCCAAAAAAACAGCCCCTGCTGCTTTTACCATACCCAACCATTGAAAAGGCTCTGCTATCATGAGTTCTAAGTGTTCCGGACCATAAGCATTGGCCAAATCCAAGGCTTCTTTGAGATGGGACACCAAAATGATGGCCCCATATTGTTGCAACGATTTGGAAGCAATTTCCTTTCGGGGCAAATGCGCTAACTGCTGCTGTAATTCTTCTTGGACTTGCTGGGCCAAGGATTGATCCGGGGTAATCAGAATTGCTGCTGCCATTTCATCATGTTCTGCTTGGGAAAGCATGTCCGCAGCCACATAGCTGGGGGTGGCAGTTTGATCCGCAATCACTAAAATTTCACTGGGACCAGCCAGCATATCAATGTCCACCTGTCCATAGACCTGTTGTTTTGCCAAAGTCACATAAAAGTTACCCGGACCTGTTATTTTATCTACAGGCTCAATGGTTTCCGTGCCATAGGCCAAAGCAGCCACAGCCTGGGCGCCTCCTACCCGATAGATTTTATCCACCCCAGCTTCCTTGGCAGCCACCAAGGTAAAGGGATTCACTGCACCATCTTTGGTAGGCGGAGTTACCATCACAATTTCTTCCACCCCAGCCACTTTGGCCGGAATGGCATTCATTAGCACAGAAGAGGGGTAGCTGGCCTTTCCCCCGGGTACATAAATTCCCACTCTGGCCAAAGGCTGCACCAGTTGTCCTACAATGCTGCCTTGGTCTTGGGTATCAAACCATGAGTTCTGACATTGCTTGCGATGATATGCTTTTATGTTGGCCGCAGCTGTCCGAATGGCCTGCAAAAAGGCCTCATCCACCAACGTATAGGCTTCATCTATTTCTTCTGGTTTTATCAAAAGCGCAGAGGGCTTCATTTCTACCCTGTCGAATTGCAGGGCAAATTGGCAAATGGCCTCGTCTCCCTTGGTTTTTACAGCTTGAATGATATCCTGCACCGCTACCCATGCTGCTTCTCTACCTTCTGGAACACGCTTTAATAAGCCTTGTATAGCAGGATCACCTGCTGCCAATATGCGAATCAATTGTCCAGCCCTCCTTGTTTTTATTAGCACTATTTTAACTTATTAAAGCAGTGCCATGATACTAGCATAAATAAACATCTAGCAAAAGTCAATAGTGACTTTTAACTTACCATGAAAACTGAATGTTTAGCTATTCCTTTTTCTTAGCATAGGCTTTGGGGTTACTCAGGTTTTTCTTGATTCTGATGCAACCGAGCCAATACATTTTGATACCCATCCGCACCATATAGCAAACAACGTTTGACCCTGCTAATGGTGGCAGTACTGGCCCCGGTATGGGCGGCAATATCCCCATAGGTACAATTTTCTTGCAGCATTTTCGCCACTTCCAACCTTTGGGCCATGGATTTTAGCTCTGCCACAGTGCAAAGATCTTCAAAAAAAGCATAACAATCTTCCACACTTTCCAAGGTCAAGATTGCTGCAAACAAATGATCCAATGTATCTTCCTTTAATTTACTGCTATAGGCCACACAGGCGCCTCCTTGATGTTCTTTCTAGTATTATAAGCGCACAATCCATTATGCTCTGCAAAGGACTGAAATCTAATGATTGATTCGACATTTTCCCAGCCTTTTCCTGCCTCTTTCTCTTCGTTCCCTAAGGTTTGAACAAGCTCTCCTCGTCCTGTTAAAATAAACAACTCTTTTTTGCTTACATAAAAAAGGAAGCCTTTCGCTTCCTTTTTGTCATTGCATTCTTATTGTTTGGCGATGGCTTTTTGTCCAATGTCTTTTCGATAATACATTCCTTTGAAATGTACTTTCTCCACTGCCCGATAGGCTTTGGCAATGGCTTCGGGAATATCCTTCCCCAAAGCTGTAATTCCTAAAACCCTTCCGCTATCTGTCACAATCTTTTCTTCATGGAAAACTGTCCCTGCATGGAAAATCATTACCCCTGGCTCCTGATCTGCCAAGCCAGTGATGACCTCACCCTTGGCATAACTGCCAGGATATCCTCCGGAAGCTGCTACCACACAAATGGCCACTTCATTTTTCCATTGGATTTGTATATCCCCTAACCGTTTATCAATCACTGCTTCCATGATTTCCACCAAATCCGTATCCAAGAGCATGAGTACCGGCTGGGCTTCAGGATCCCCAAAACGGGCATTGAACTCCAAGACCTTAGGCCCTGTAGGTGTTATCATTAAACCAGCATACAAAACCCCACTATAGGCTCTTCCCTCTGCTTCCATGGCTTTTACCATGGGTTTTAGCACCTGTTCCAGGGCGAATTGGTATAAATCTGGGGTACATATGGGCGCTGGGGCATAAGCACCCATACCACCGGTATTGGGACCTTGGTCATTGTCATAAATTTGTTTATGATCCTGGGCTGGTAACATGGGAACCACGTTTTTTCCATCCGTAAAGGCTAGAATGCTCACTTCTTCCCCAATCAAACATTCCTCAATAATCACCCGATCCCCTGCTGCACCAAAGGCTCGCCGGGACATGATGAGTTCCACAGCTTCAATGGCTTCTGCCTCTGTGGCAGATACAATTACCCCTTTGCCTGCTGCCAAACCGTCAGCTTTTACCACACAGGGTCCTCCGATTTTACGAATATAAGCCACTGCTGCTTCCAAATTGTCAAAAGAGGCATATTGAGCAGTGGGAATCTGATATTTTACCATCATTTCTTTGGATAAAACCTTGCTGCCTTCCACTGCTGCTGCCCGGGCTGTGGGACCAAAGATGCGTAACCCTGCCTTGGTAAAGGCATCCACAATGCCCAAGGATAAGGATACCTCAGGTCCTACTACAGTCAAATCTATTTTTGTTTTCAAAGCAAAGGCCAGCAAAGCTTCCACATTTTCTGCGGGAATATCCACACATTGGGCCAATCCTGCGATGCCGGCATTCCCTGGGGCACAAAAGATTTGTTCTACTTTTTTGCTTTGGCTAATTTTCCACACCAAGGCATGTTCTCTGCCCCCACCGCCTACCACCAAAACCTTCAATGCATGCACCACCTTCTCTGGAATCAATGTTTAAAATGTCTCATTCCTGTATATACCATGATCATGCCATGTTCATTTGCCGCCTCAATGGACTCCTGATCCCGGATAGAGCCCCCGGGGTGGATCACCCCTGCCACCCCATATTGGGCAGCCAAATCCACCGTATCCCGGAAGGGGAAATATGCGTCTGAGGCCAGCACAGCCCCCTTTGCCTTTTCACCGGCTTGTTCCAAGGCAATTTTAGCAGCACCAACGCGATTCATTTGGCCAGCCCCTACCCCGATCAATTGATTGTTTTTCACCAAAACAATGGCATTGGATTTCACATGTTTGGCAATCAACATGGCATATACCATTTCTTCCAGCTGGGCTAAGTCTGGCCTTCTACTGGTTACGATTTGTAAAGATTCTGGGTCAAAAACCCCTTCATCCTTGTGCTGGAGTAAAACCCCGCCATTCACTTTGCGCATGTCCCAGCGATCTCCTGACGGTTCAGACAAATCCCCTGTTTGTAAAATCCGCAGATTTTCTTTGGCTTTTAAGCATGCCAATGCTTCAGGCTCGTAATCCGGCGCAATCACTGCTTCCAAAAACAACTTGACCATTTCCTCTGCTGCAGGTGCTGTGATTTTGCGGTTGCAAGCCAGAATGCCACCATAGGCAGAAACCGGATCCCCTTCTAAGGCCAATTGGTATGCTTGGGCTACATCTTGGGCCCAGCCCACACCGCAGGGGTTATTGTGCTTGATAATGGTAACAGCCGGAATTTCTGTAAATTCCCGCACCAATTCTAAAGCAGCGTTTAAATCCAAAATATTGTTATAGGACAATTCTTTCCCTGACAATTGCTTGGCATTGGCTATACAAGGGCCCTTTGCCCCTGGCACACGGTAAAAAGCAGCTTGTTGATGGGGATTTTCACCATAACGCAGCTGTTGCACCAAAGAAAAAGGCTCTAACCAAACAGGAGAAAAATCTCCTTTTTGGGCCACTTCACCAAGATATGCTCCAATGGCCCCATCATATACCGCTGTATGGGAAAAAGCTTCCCAAGCCAAAGCCAGACGCATTTCAGGGGTAACCTCACCCTTTTGTAAGGCCTCTAATAAGCTTTCATAACGGGTAGGATTGACCACCACCAAAACATTCTGTAAATTTTTTGCTGCTGCCCGTACCATGGCAGGTCCGCCTATATCAATGTTTTCAATGGCTTCTTCAAAGGTCACATCAGGTTTGGCAATGGTTTCTTGAAAGGGATACAAATTCACAGCCACCAAATCAATGGGTTGGATTTCATATTTTTTCAGCTGAGCCAAATGAGATTGGCTACGCCGGGCCAATATACCAGCATGCACATTGGGATGTAATG
>CATZDY010000090.1 GCA_958417755.1 uncultured Peptococcaceae bacterium | reverse complement strand
TGCATGACAAAAGCATTTTCTAATCCTGAAGCAGCTACCTCTATGATTGGCCAAAATATCATTAGTTAACTCCTAGATATAAAGTAAATACTTTATTTAATATATTTTTTATCTAATCTCAAAATAACATAATAACATATTAATATAGAAATAATAAGTGTGAAATTGTATTTAATTAGCTTGCATAATATGTTTCTAGTTTTAATGTTTTAAATGTAATATTGAATTGTGATTATTTTTAATTTAACAACTTTTATTTTGAAATTAATAAAATTCATTGTATCTTTCTTTAAATAAATAACCAATAGTTTTTTATTTTGTTATCCTATTTATTAAAATATTTTCCCTTTATCCGAATATTATTCATTTTCTGGTTAAGAGTTGTATTTGTATAGTGATTTTTATGCTGTTACTCTTTGTTAAACATTTGCTTATCTTATAGAGATGGAACAGTTATATTTTTTCTTTTTAACATCCCTTGGCCAATTTCCTTTGGAGACAAAGGAAATTGTATGCTTAAAGAAACAGGAGGCTTGTAGTAGAAGAGGCCTTTGTTTTCCAAAAGTAACTCAAAAATTAATTTCAAATTTGGGTCAAAATTCTCATTTTCTAGAATATCAAACATAGGTGTATACTTTTTAAGTTGCGATTCCTGAAAATCGATTAAATCATTGCCTTTAAGTTGTTTATCGGTGATTAGTATTGTATAGAAGTTATCTTGTCCTTTGGTCTGGAAATACAGGACTTTTCCTTTGTTTTTTTGCAGGGTTTGCAAGGCCCAGTCCAGGGCGTTGTCCACAATAAAGCCCAAATCATGGGAGTGGATTATTAGAGCTGGGACTGATTCTGTTTGGCAGATAAAATCAAGCCCCATTTTCCGGGCCAGAGATTGTTTGTCCCATAGAATGGCATCCAGCATATGATTGCCTGTCATGGATAGACTGCCCAATTGCTCATTGATGGCCTGGATTTGCTGGGAATATTTTTCAAATTCTTTTAAAGAAGCATGCCTGGCCAAAAGCCAGATAATTTGTAAATGCTCATTGATTTCTTGGCGCATGTGTTGGAGATGAGCTAAAAATGTTTCCATATTGCCATAGTATTGATATTGTAAAGCTTTTTGTTGTCTTCGGAAACTTTTTCTCAAAATGATTGTATTTTGTTTTTCATTGGTTTGGTGAAAAATAAAATAACTAGCATTTACAAGGCAAAATAAAAAAAGCACTAAGATAAAAAAGAGATGTTGATCAATGCCAAGTATATTAGGGGACAACATCATCATGCACAGAAAGGCAATGGTGAAGATGGGGATAAGCAGATAAGATGTTTTGATTTTATTGTATTCAATATTGGGGATACGCAAAAGCAAAACCCAAAATAAGATGAGCAAGGATTTATCTACAATGATTATGAATAATCGCAAAGAATTTTGGTTAGCATAGGCCAATAATTGAATATCCCATAGAGAGGTAAAAAAAGTAATGGTCAAGATTGAAAAGCAACATAGATTTGAGAATAAAAATAAAAACCAAAATACTTTTATTTTGATGGTTCCTTTTAAAAAAATAAAAAAGTATACGCTAAACTGAATGGGAGCTAAAAAAACAGATACAACGCTATTGTCAGTTAAATAATTAAACATAGTGACAACAACAGTAATACCTGCCCAAATAAAAAAAAGTAAACCAAAGGTTACCCATTGTTGTAACCCTATTTTATTGGCTGATACATGCATGATATATGCAGTTTCTATTCCTGTGGCAATTGTTTCAATGCAAGGCCAAAAAATCATGAATTATCACCTTGTAAGATTATAACAGAATTAGTAGAAAAACTGTAGATAATAAATGCGTAATATATTCAATCTTTTTAAGAATATCTTATCAGGTAATTTATTGTCTTTGCCATACAATTAAATTGACTGATGTGTTGCATCAAGGATCTGTTATAATTGTATAAAACAAATATTTGGAGATAATACATGGATTTTTTGTTTACAATTGGTTGGGGTATTATAGAAGTTCTAGCTACAGGACTAGAGGCAGCTGTATTTATACATATTTTGATAAACAAGGTGGGCTTGCGAGAAGGTATAGTCAAAAGCACCCTAATTCTGAACTGGCTTCTGATTGTTACAGTGATAACAATTTATAATTATCTTACCCAAAACAGTATTACTTCGATTTATGTCTATGTATTTTTATTTGGCTTGTTTATTATCAATTGTATCAAAGGTAAATTAATTCAAAAAATATTTTGGTTTCTTTTTCCCGTTGCTGTGATGTGTGGCATTGACCTTACCAATTTGCTCTTTTTTACTCATGTTTATGGACATGATTTTTTGGATTATGCGGAGCAAGGCAGTTTAAGATTATTGATTATCATTGTTGCCAAATCGTTATTGGTGCTCTTTTGGTATATTATCATCCATTTACCCAGCTTTCATGATAGAGGGATAAAAGTAACTTTGCGTTATTTACTAGTGCCTATCAGCAGTGTGTTTTTGTTAACCTTTGCTATTCTTGGTAGGTTTGTTACGGGAATTGATAACAATATCTTGTTTATCATGCTAGCAATTATGTTCATTTTTATCAATATCTGCTGTTTTATGCATTATCGAATCAAAAACTTGCAAAACCAAAATCAGATAGAAAAAGATGACTTGGAACAGGAGATTGCGGTTGCTATACAACGTCAAAATCACGCTGAGTTGAATAATATGGTTCATAATTTGCAACAAATACGCCAGGAGATCAATGAAAGTTTACAAGTCATCTGGCTTTTAGCCCGAAATCCCCAGGGCAAAGATTTTGAGAGATATTCAAATCAAATTCATAAAATCAATGAACAACTGAGCCATATGGTTATCACTGGCAATCCCATGATAGACGGGATTATATGGAGCAAAAAGACTTTGGCGGAAAAGAAAGGGATCCAATTGGAGGTACATATTGAGTTGCCGGAAGCAATAAAGGGGGAGGAGTTGTCCCTTCTTTTATCCAACCTATTCAATCTGGGCATTTACCATTTGGCAAAGCCAAAAAAGACACTGTATGTGAATGTGCAGCTGGAGGGCCCTACCTTTGGCCTGCGGGTATCACTGCAAGAGGATAAGGATTCCTTTGCCCAGGAAAAGGAACATATGGCTTTGTATCAAAAGGAAATTGACAGCAAGGTGTTTGCTAAAATCTTGGAAATGCAAATCATCCAGGAAGTGGTGGAGCAATATGGAGGGTCTATCTTTTTTAAGCACAATCACACTGTCCTGATTCTACTCCCAGCAGGGATAATAAAGACGGACGAATCTTTCAACAATTAATTGTTTGGTTTGGGAAAAGACAGCTGCTATTGTGCTAAGATAAAGGTTGTCTTATTTTTATGGGGAGAACACGGTAATACAATTTCCTGGCAAAGCCTGATCTTTGTATTTTGGGGGTATGCCAGCAAGTAATCAGTCAATGGCTTGCAACAGGGCCATATTATATCCGCGACAGCAGCTTTCAGTCTTTTAAAGCATCCGGTTGATTTAAGTGTATCCTGCATTTTGAACCTCTGCTAAAAGTTCGGAGAAAGATTCATGTCTTTTTAGTTGGGGGTCACGGCTGATATGAGCTGCTTCTTCCAGGGCGATTGTTTCAGCATTAGGAGTAGGCTTGAGCAATATCAAAGGGCATTTCATGGCCTGTTTCAAAAAAATACGAATACAGCGGGGGTATCAAGCCTTGGGTTGGAGAATAAAGCGTCAGCGTCTTTTTTAAGGGAAGTATCAACGCGCACTGAATCAATGTGTTTTATGCCATAGCAAAAACCTCTTTGTTTTCATTGTAATACAATTATATGATAAATACATTACAATGAAATATAGTTGACAAAACAATAAAATATTACGCCTATTGTTTCACATACAATTCCCTTCTTGAAAATTAGTCTATGTGAAAACGATTCAATTATTTTATACTCATCATGTAATTGTTTATAAATTTAGCACTTCTTCCTTTTCATCGTTGAATTGTTTTGGAAAAACTTCTCCAATTGTTATATAAATATCCTCAATATTGAAATATTGCCAAAGCCTTAAAAAGGGTATATCCATGGGTTCCAATTTTCCAAGAGCAATGCCAAGTATAAATAGTAAAATCAGTAAAATGCAAACCAAAGTTTTGGGGATTGGAAAAGGATTGTGATGACTTTTGCTTAATGAGGTATAAGATTAGACAAGGATTATCTTTTGTTGAAGATAGAAACTGCCCGAGGCTAAGATAGAGCATGGGTTAACCCAGAGACGACTTGTCAAGGACTTTTTCACTATTTCCAAAATTTTCAGTTGATTTTTGCTGATTGTCTGCATACAATAAAAGTAGGGAAATCCCTACTTTTCTGTAAAAAATTTTGGAGGTGTATTATGCTAACGAATACCTTTGTTGATACAGCTAAAATCATGGCGAAAGGTCAAGTCACCATTCCGAAAGATATTCGGGAAGTGCTTGGAGTGACAAACGGTGACCGCATCTCATTCATTGTTGAGGGAAATACCGTCCGTATCGTTAATTCTGCGGTTTATGCCATGCAGGTTCTTCAAAATGAAATGGCTGGTGAAGCGGAGCGCACGGGGCTTACCTCTGATGATGATGTGATGGCGCTTATAAAAGAACTGCGGAACGAGGACGATAATGTATGAGGATATTGATTGATACCAATGTTCTTATATCTGCTGCGTTAAGTGCCAATGGCACGCCCTATCAAGCATACAAAAAAGCGGCGTCCTATCCCAATCACGGCTTGATATGTGAACAGAATGTTGATGAATTAAAACGGATATTTAACAAGAAATTCTCCACCCGGCTTACGGCATTGGATAAGTTTCTTGCTGTCGCGCTTTTGACTTTGGAATTAGTGCCTGTCCCGATTGATGAATTGGCTACTGAAACACAAATCAGAGATGTAAATGACCGTCCTATTTTGAGGGCGGCGATTGCTGCAAATGCAGATGTTTTACTTACCGGCGACAAGGATTTTCTGGAATCCGGCGTGAAAAATCCGGCGATTATGACGCCAACCGAATTTATCAATGCTGACTAATACCATTTTTAAACATCGGGCCAAGTTGAAGCTGTTGACAAAGTCTGTAGTAAAGCCTTCCAGTATGGTAAACATGAGAAAAACCATGATTAAGAAGTTACTTAGAGCATATAACACCCGTGGCGAGGTGAAGCAATTTGCAAAAATGGTATCGCTTGGACAATGCGGCTAAAATTTTCCCCTCTGTGACCAGGGTGAACAATTCTTCTGTGTTTCGGGTTTCTGTGTTGTTGAACCAGGTCATTGATCCCCAGGTGTTACAAAAAGCGGTGGATCACCTTTACGGGCGTTTTCCCATGTTTTTTGTCAGTTTGCGCAACGGGGTGTTTTGGCATTATTTTGATAGTAATACAAGAAAATTTTTGGTGGAAGAAGAAAGGGATTATCCTTGTTGTAAAATCAATCCCAAGTTGAACAACGGTTATTTGTTGCGTATTTTGTATGGAAAGCAAAGAATATCAGTGGAGGTTTTTCATTCTCTGACGGACGGCGCCGGGGCTGTGGAATTTTGTAAATCATTGTTATACTATTATCTCACTTTTTTAGGGCATTCCATCCGCCTGGACAAGCAAATCCTGTTGCAGGAGGACCGGGTGCCAAAGGAGGAGCTGGAAGACAGCTTTGCTACTTATGATCAACAGGTCTGGACAAGGCCTGAAAAAATGGCTAAATCTTTTTGGGTCAAGGGGACAACCTACAAGCCCCGAGGGGTTCAGGTCATATCCGGGGTGCTGTCAGCTTCCAAAGTGCATGCAGTGGCTAAGGCCAAGGGGGCTACCATTACCTCTTATTTAACTGCTGTGCTAATCCAATCCATTGCCCGGACCTCTGAGGGCAGAAAAAACAATCCCATTGTTGTGTGTATTCCTGTGAATTTGCGCTCTATGTTTCCCTCCAAAACCCTGCGCAATTTTTTCAGCATTGTCAATGTGGGGGTACAAGGGGCTGGGGCCATGTCGTTAGATGAGCTTATCCAACAGGTAACCGGCCTGCTGAAGGAAAAAACCACCAAGGAAAATTTGCAGCAAGGAATTAGCAACAATGTGCGTTTGGAGAAAAGTCTTGTATCCAAAATCATTCCCTTGCCTTTGAAGAATATTTTTTTGGGCTTAGGCTTTGCTTGGCTGGGGGAAGACAAAAAAACCATCACTTTATCCAATTTGGGCAGGATTGCCCTGCCCCGGGATATGGAGCCTTTGGTGTTGCATATGGAAACCATTTTGTATCCCACCCCCAAAAGCCCCATCAATTGCGGGGTTTGTTCTGTGAATGACCGGTTGGTCATCAGCTTTGCCAAATCCATTATGGAAACAGACTGTATCCAAGCTTTCTTTTCTTTTTTAGCCCAAGAGCAGGCCTTGGATGTGCTGGTCTACGGAAATGATTGGGGGTGTCCCGGGGATGGCCACAGAATGTAAATATTGCCGGGTTCAGGTGGACGACCAGCATGAAACCTGTCCCCTTTGCGCCACTCCCCTTGGCCAAGAGGCAAGGGAAAGTGCCACCCAATACCCTGGGTATCATAAAAGGGAACATGTGGCCCGAAACTTTACAATTCCTAAATTATTCCTGTTTCTCTCTATCATTGCCGGTACTGTCAGTTTGTTGATCAATCTTTGCACCTTATCCTTGTATCCAGGCCTGTGGTCTTTGCTGGTCATAGGGTCTTTGGTATTTGTATGGATTGTGTACCGCACGATTTTTTCCAAAAACCTGGTGTGGGGGGGCAAAATATTGTTTCTTTTTTTATCCCTGTCCGGGCTTTTGATAGGGATTGACGGATATACTGGATTTGGCCAATGGTCCACCACCTATGTAATTCCTTTTTTAACCATTGCTTTGACTTTTCTCATGACTTTGATTGCCATCACGAAGAAAGGGCGTTATGAAGAGTATATGGGCTTTTTATTATCTACTTTTTTTATCAGCCTTTGCCCGGTGTTGTTCTGTGTGTTTTCTTTGGCCAGTGCCTTGTGGGCCAGCATGGCCACCATAACCTATTCTTTCTTAACCATTGTGGGGCTTGTGCTGTTTTCGGAGCAAAAGTTTAAAACTGAGATAAAAAAACGATTTCATATATAGGGTTAGAAATTAAAGGAAATACTATCTTAATTTTCCTGACTTGCTGCCCGCCGTATTTGTGTATGCTTAAAGCATAGCACTGTATCGGATTTTTGAGGAATATAATAAAATTTTCCAGCATTTTTACCGGGGAACAGACGAAGCGGTGAAAAAGGCTGAGGGCGCTGGGGTGGGGCTTTACTTGACCCGGAGTATTCTGGAGCAGCAGGGGGGCCCGGTATCGTTTCAATCTGTTTACAGCCAGGGAAGCACCTTTGTGCTGCAATTGCGGCGTTAAAAATCCAATCCCTTAGGGGATTGGATTTTTTTCATTGCGATTTGTCAGGGAATTGTAAGGGTCTTTGTAAGCTTTTTGTAAGGCTTGGCCAGTAGAATAGAGTCATAAAGGGATATGGGAAGGATGTAAGATATGACGGATGTGGTATTAGGGACCAAAGGGTTATCCAAATCCTATGGCCAAGGGGAAAAGCTGGTCAAAGCAGTGGACAAAGTCAACATACAGATTCAGCGGGGGGAATTTGGGGCCATTGTGGGGAAATCGGGATCCGGAAAATCCACCTTGCTTCATCTCTTGGGGGGCTTGGATTATCCCACTGCTGGGGAAGTATGGGTGGAAGGGGACAATATTGCTGATTTCAATGAGGAGCAATTGGCTGTGTTTCGGCGGCGCAAGATAGGGTTTGTGTTTCAAGCCTACAATTTAATCGCTTCCCTCAATGTATGGGAAAATATTGTCTTACCCAGCAGCTTGGATGACAAGGAGCCGGACCGGGGGTATATGGAAAATATCCTGCAAACTTTGGGTTTAACAGAGAAAAGAGAGTGTTTGCCCCATATGTTACCCAGCGGACAGCAACAACGGGTGGCCATTGCCCGGGCCCTGGGGGCAAAACCAGCCATTGTGCTGGCGGACGAGCCCACAGGGAATTTGGATAGCAAAACTGGAGATGAAGTGATGGCTTTGTTAAAGCTTTCTGCCAGGCAATACGGACAAACTTTGGTGGTCATTACCCATGATGAGGACATTGCCCAAATGGCGGATCGGGTGCTCATGATGGAAGATGCAGGGTGGTGTTTTGATGGGCACTTTGGGTCAATTGGCCTTAAGCCGCATGCGATATCACAAAAGCCGGAGCATCTTGACTGTGATTGCCATTTTATTGACCACCACCTTGCTCATGGCCTTGGGGAGTGTGGGGATAGGGATTTTGGATATGGAGCAGCAACGGGTTTTGGGGATGAATGGCAATTATCACGGGATTTTGGATCCAGTGACTGAAGAGCAAATTGCTTTGCTGGCCCATCATAAGGATGTGGAAGCCCTGATGCTGCAAGAAACCTTTGCCACAGTGGTGCAAGATAAAATGAATGCTTCTTTACAATTTGGGAGGACTTGGCGAGGGCAAACACAGCCGGTTATCTGATTGATGAGGTAACCCAAGAACATGCTGTATTATTGCATTGTCAAAAATGCCCAGTAGTATTCTTGAGGCCTGTATGGCCTTCCCTGGAGTAAAATGTTTCATCCTAAGTCAGTCGGCAACTATAATAATTTTGCTTTTTTACATACTCCTTCTGCGGCACCATTGGTTTATTTGCTATTTTGAGGCATTTTATATGCTATACTATTGATGACATAAAAAAGGAAGAGGGAGATTGTATGGAAATACGCTTCCAAAGATTGGTTTTCTATATCCCCTTGTTGATCCTATGCCTTGCTATTTGTCCCTTGGAAACAGCAGCAGCTGAGCCGCCTAAACAGGATACCTTGGGGACTGAGGAATTGGATGTGCTTATCCCGGATGCTTTAAAAAAAGGGGATAAAGTGGGTATTTTTGCTCCTGCCAATCCCGTAACCCCTGAACTCATTGACCAGGCAGTTAAGGGCAAATGCTTTTAACAACTTGGTAAAGGATGCGGAAATAAAAGCAATTTTTTGCCTCCAGGGCGGATACGGCTCCATGCATTTGCTAGATAAAATTGATTATGCAACATGTAAACCGGGCAATTCTAAAATGGGGCCTGCAAACATATCAGTATAGCGCATACCTGTTCCATCGTCCTGTTGATACTAGGAAGTAAAAAACAGGGTTGTTGCTTTATCAAACAGCGTGAAATCCAAAAAGCGGATGTGCGCATCATGTAACTTTGGTAAACATAATTACTTTTGAGAAAATGAATCAAATTTCATCCTTATATCCCCTTGCAGGGCTAAATCCGTGGCTTTTTTTATTTTTTATTTTAGGGGATGCAAAATTGATGCAAATCTTTTACATGAGGGATCTGCAAAATATGAAGAAAATACGTTATAATGTAAATATAATGGCAATTGTATTGGCACATGATGGTTTGGGCAAGAAATCGCTGGTTTTGATACAACCAGTCAAATAAGAATCATATGATTGGCTTGAGGAGGAGAGCATGAAAAAAATAAAATCATTGTTCGCCATGTTGCTGGTGGCAGGTCTTTGTATTTCTGGGGGAGCCCTATGGGGGGAAGCGGAAAGTCTGAATAACGCCACAGCCCAGGAAAAGCCTATGCGGGGTGTATGGGTTTCTACGGTTTACAATTTGGATTATCCCACCCAACCCACGACCTCACCAGAGGCCTTGAAAGCCCAAGTGGATCAAATTTTGGATAATGTGGTGAAAATGGGGATGAATGCGGTGATTTTGCAAGTACGTCCTTCAGCGGATGCTTTGTATCCCTCAAGCATTTTCCCTTGGAGCAAGTATGTAACTGGCAACCAGAATACAGCCCCAGCAGATGGCTTTGATCCTTTGCAGTATTGGGTAACCAAAGCCCATGAAAAAGGGGTGGAGTTGCATGCTTGGATTAACCCTTACCGCATCACCAAAGGACAGGATGCGGAATATGCAGCTTTGGCTGCCAATAGTCCGGCGAAATTGCATCCCCACTGGGTGGTAAAGTATACGGATGGCAACTATTATTTTAATCCTGGCATTCCAGAAGTACGCCAGCTGGTGGTGAATGGTGTGCAGGAAATTTTGGCTAAGTATGCGGTGGATGGCATTCATTTGGATGATTATTTTTACCCAGGCACGGATTTTGGGGATAACAGTACCTTTGCCCAATATGGGGCCGGATTTTCTTCCATTGGGGATTGGCGCCGGGACAATGTAAACCAATTGGTGCAAAGTTTGCGGGATGTGGTCAAAAGCAGCGCTCAAACCCAAGGAAGAGCCATTGCCTTTGGCATTAGTCCAGCGGGTATTTGGGCCAATCAGAAATCCTTGGCCGAAGGCTCCAATACGTCAGGCAACCAATCTTATTTTTCCCAGTATGCAGATACCCGGCGCTGGGTGAAGGAAGGTTGGATTGATTACATATGTCCCCAGATTTATTGGTATATCGGGCAAACTGGAGCGGATTACCGTATCTTGGCCCATTGGTGGGCGGATACAGTGCGGGGTACCAATGTGAAGTTATACATTGGCATGGCGGATTATCGGGCTGGGGATCCCAATGCATCCAGTCCTTGGCATGGGATAACAGCCATTCAAAATGAAATCGCTTTGAATCAAACCATTCCGGAAATTGCTGGTGAAATGCATTTTCG
>CATZDY010000089.1 GCA_958417755.1 uncultured Peptococcaceae bacterium | reverse complement strand
AGAACATCCTTATGGTTCAAATGTTATTATATTAACACCTGTTAGGTGTGACCAAGGGAAAAGGGGACTACAGAAAGAAGAAAAATATTACGAAGAATTTGAACGATATATGATGCATTATCTGTCTCAGAGCAAATTTTTAGAAGAAGATGATGAATCCATTTTAGAGGATGTTATAGAAAAAAAGGATGAAAAAGAATGGGCTGTAGTGGATTTTAAGTTTGGGAAAAAGTATTGGTGGCAATGGTGGAAGAAAAAAAGTAGCTTGGTTTAAAAAGGTTTAGCAATGTTCCAGTTAAAAAATTCATTGAAAAATAATAGTCACATTTATTTCCCCTGGAGCTTAATTTGATTTGCTCTGGGGATTTTTTTGCTATTGTATGAGAATGATGTTGGATTATATTAGCATATATTGAGAAACATTGTATGATTTGGGTTGTAGAATTTGCAGAAAGAAAAATGATTTGAAGACTAAGATTTGAACATTGTTTTGAACATTTAAAAAAGTAATATCTTAATATTTCGGAAGTCTATGAATTTATAGTATAATACTATACATATGACAACCAAGATATATATTGAGAATCGTATTTTGATAATCCTGGGGATAAAAGCCATAAGGACAAGGATGGTTTATTAAAAATATGAATGGATAATATTTCAATATAATCCATGAACAGTAAGGGGGGAAGGAAAATTGGGGGATACGCTATCTTGAAGTTTGTTACATTCATGTATTTTTGTTTGTGAAGAGAATGTATGGATGAAATAGAATTCATATGATTACGAATGGTGATAGTATGTATAAATTTTGAAAAAGAACATTGATTATAATCATGATTCAAAATGAAGAAAAATAATGAAGTATAAAGATTGCATTGGGTAGAAATGGAGAAAATACAACCTTAGGTATAGAAATTGTTTTATAAAAAGTTTGAAAAGGAGACTTGCTATGGCAGAGAATACCCAAATTGTGGTAGCCACTGTTGTTTTTTTAATTACCTATGCTATTATTGTATCGGAGAAAATACATAGAACTATCATTGCTTTGGTAGGAGCTTCTGTTTTGGCTGTTGTGGGGATTATGTCCCCGGACATGGCTGTAGCATCCATTGATTTTAATACCATCGGTTTGCTGATTGGTATGATGATCATTGTGGGGATTACTAGAAATACTGGAGTTTTTGAGTATCTGGCTATTAAAGCAGCCAAGCTTTCCCAAGGCCATCCTTTGAAAATTATGACTGCTTTGGCTTTTGTAACAGCGATTTTGTCAGCCCTGCTGGATAATGTAACCACTGTATTGCTGATTGTGCCTGTAACCTTTGCCATTGTCCGTAAATTAGAAATTAATCCAATTCCCTTTTTGATTGTGGAAATCATGGCTTCTAATATTGGTGGAACAGCAACCTTAATCGGAGATCCTCCCAATATTATGATTGGTAGTGCTGTGGGATTAGGTTTTATGGATTTTGTTCTTAATGTGGCACCAGCTGCTATTTTAATTTATGTGATAACAGTCTTTATCTTAAAATTAATATATAAAAAGCAGATGGTGACATGTAAAGAAAATCAAAAAGCTTTGATGGCGCTCAATGAAAAGGATGAAATCAAAGATGTGGATTTAATGAAAAGATGTTTGCTTGTTTTGGCACTAACCATTGTAGGGTTTGCTTTACACCAGTATATTCATTTAGAATCTTCGGTTATCGCTTTGGCCGGAGCCAGCTTGTTGCTGTTGATCGCCAAGCAAGATCCAGAGCATGCATTACAAGCAGTGGAATGGACTGTTATTTTCTTCTTTGCAGGACTCTTTGTATTGGTAGGGGCTTTGGAGCATGTGGGGGTCATTGAAGCATTAGCAGCCTACGCCTTAGATGTTACGGGCGGGGAAATACTGTCATCAGGCTTCTTGATTCTCTGGCTAGCTGCCATTGCTTCAGCATTTGTGGATAATATTCCTTTTGTGGCCACCATGATACCTTTGATTCAGGACATGGGTAGATTGGGGGGCATAGAAAATATTGAATTTCTGTGGTGGGCTCTGTCTTTGGGAGCATGCTTAGGGGGAAATGGAACCATTATCGGTGCTTCAGCCAATGTGGTGGTTATTGGTATGGCGGAAAAGAGAGGAGTACCCATTAGCTTTTTAGGGTTTATGAAAGTTGCTTTTCCCTTAATGATTTTATCGATTATCATTTCTACAGGATATTTGTATGTATGGTATCACTTACCCCATGTCATCACAGCCCTTGGCACATTGATTATAGCAGCTGTGTTGTTTGGAGGGTTTAGGTTAATGGAACGCCTGAAAAACAAAATGTATCAGACTGAATAAGTGAAAAGGATTTTCAGAATTTTATTGCCCAGCAAGTTTTATACTGCTGGGCAATATTGATTGTAAGGGATAGTATGCATTGTACTTGACTGCTAAGTGATCCATGGTATGATGAAATAAAAGTTAAAGTTTTATCCATAATGGGTAATTGATGTAATTTATAAATCACAATGAACAAAAGAAATGCTATTGTCAAGGGGGAATGAGGATGAAAGGTATGGGGATTTATGCAAATTTTGCTTATTCCATACGAATGGACGAGAGAGCTAAATTAATCAAAGAAGCAGGATTTGATTGTGCTTCTTTATGGTGGGAACAATACGATGAGGTGAATGAACTTCCTTTATATGCCCAACCAAATGCTATTCGTAAGGCAGGGCTAGTATTAGAAAACATTCACGCACCTTTCATTAATATCAATGATATTTGGACAAATTCTAGATATGCGCAGGATGCTGTCAATATGCATAAGAAATGGATTGATGAATGTGCTTATTTTGGTATTCCTATTATGGTGATGCATGTAACTTTATGGGATCTTGCCATGGCGCCCAATGACTTTGGAATTGAAAACATGGAACTTATTATAGAGCATGCGGAGAAAAAGCAAGTGACAGTATCCATTGAAAATGTAGGCCCTACCAATCATGTACAAATGCTTTTGGACAATATTGATTCACCTAGGTTAGGATTTTGTTATGATTCTTCCCATGATTGGGTCTATACGCCGGATTGTACCACAGAGGTATTGGTTAAAAATATACATCGATTAACCAATATGCATCTTTCTGATAATGATCAAAAGGAAGATAGACATTGGCTGCCAGGACAAGGAAGTGTGGATTGGACAAGGATTCGGAATATTTTACAAAACCATGGATATGAGGGGTATCTTTCCTTAGAAGTATTTCCCCACGATTATGAGCAATCACCTGGTTCTTTTTTACAAGATGCCTATGCATCTTTACAAAGAGTAAAGTATTAACAAAATTATCAAGGGATTTTCTTGTTACTAATATAACTGGTGCATGCACCAGCTTTTTTGTTTGTCTTTTGAGCAAAGAAATGTTTTTTGTTTTTATGAAAACCCAATACATTTTGGACGAAATACCTGGTATCCAATGATGATTTTGTTTCATCGGTATTGCTGTATTTTTTCTTATTTACTTTACTTAAACCTCCAATCCTATTATCCATGATTGGAGATTTTTTCATGCATGTTGAGATTACATTGCCCTTTTTGTTTATCCTATAGGAAAACAAACCCCAGAAGCTTGTTATGATAAGCTGGAATTTGAGTTTACAAAATCTTTACACAAGCGTGCATGGAGATTTTACAGAAGGATTTTATAATGTTATCTGTACATAGGGAAAGGTTGGAAAGGGGTAAAGAAAATGAAAAAGTTCAATGGAAAGAGAACAGTGTTTTTGTCAGTCATGTTGGTGGTTATGTTGGGTTTGTTTGCTGGTTGTGGGGATAATGGGACCAATGCAGGAGGAGAGGGAGACAATGGGCGAACCCTAAAAGTTGTGGGTTCAACCTCAGTGGGACCGCTGATGGAAAAATTTGTAGAGGCTTATGAACAAAAAACTGCTTCAAAAGTGGATATTGAACAAGTTGGTTCTTCTGCTGGTATCCAGGCAGTGATCAATGGGAGTGGTGATATTGGTATGTCTTCCCGAGATATAGCTGAGGATGAATTATCCCAAGGCCTAGAAGAACACATCATTGCCTTAGATGGTATTGCAGTGATTGTGGGAAAACAAAACCAAATATCAGATTTAACGACACAACAAATTAAAGATATTTTTACAGGAAAAATTACCAATTGGAAGGACGTGGGGGGCACTGATTCTGACATCATCGTTGTTTCTCGGGAATCCGGCTCAGGAACCCGCTCAGCTTTTGAAGAGCTGGTAGGTGTTGATGAAGGGGAAAATGGGTCAGGTCTTGTTCCCACAGCTTTAACATCAGAAGGAACTGGTGCCGTAAAATCAAATATCGCCACCAAACCTAATGCCATTGGTTATATTTCCACAGGTTACATTGATGATACAGTGAAAACATTGCAGATAAATGGGGTAGAACCTACGATTGATAATATAAAAGCAAAAACTTATACATTGAGCCGTCCCTTTGTTTTGGTGACCAAGGGGGAGCCAGATAGTGTTGAGAATGAATTTTTAAACTGGATTTTGGGAACAGAGGGACAAGCAATTGTGGATGAAAATAAATATATTACAGTTGAATAAAGAAAAATAAAGTAAAATGTTTGCAAAGATAGTCTTTTTAAGACTATCTTTGCAAACATGGTAAAGAGGGATGACTTTGCTAATCAATAAACCCATGGAAAAGGGATTTAAAGGGATTCTTTTTATTTCTTCATTTTTTTCCATTGTTTCTGTTTTACTGATTGCTATATTTATTTTTAGTAGAGGCATTCCTGCCATTGCTGAGATTGGTTTTTTTAATTTTATATTTGGTTTAACCTGGAATCCTTCGGCCAATGCTTTTGGTATTTTTCCTATGATTGTGGGTAGTTTGTGTATTACCTTCGGTGCTTTGTTGCTTGGTTTACCGTTGGGTATTTTAACAGCTATTTATTTGGCCCGATTTTGCCGTCCTAGTATCTATCGTTTTTTAAAACCAGCAGTGGAACTTTTGGCAGGAATTCCTTCAGTGGTGTATGGCTTTTTTGGCCTTGTGGTCATTGTACCCTGGATAATGCATCATTTAGGGGGAGCAGGCAATAGCTTATTGGCAGCATCCATTGTCTTGGGCATCATGATTTTGCCCACCATCATTGCCATTGGGGAAACATCCATCCGAGCGGTACCAGAGTCTTATTATGAAGGAGCCCTTGCCTTGGGTTCTACCCATGAAGAAGCAGTATGCAAAGTGGTAACCCCAGCAGCCCGATCAGGTTTGCTGACAGCTGTGATTCTTGGCATTGGTCGGGCCATAGGGGAAACCATGGCAGTCATCTTGGTAGCTGGAAATTCCCCCATTTTGCCTGAAGGGATATTATCCAGTATACGTTCCTTAACAGCCAACATTGCCATGGAAATGTCTTATGCCCAAGGTTTGCATCAAGGGGCCTTGTTTGGTACTGGGGTAGTGCTTTTTGTATTTATCATTCTGCTGATTACTTTCTTGAATTTTGTGACAGCGAAAGCGGGGAGTAAAGGATGAGAATGGCTGTGGAAAGTTTTAGTCCTTTGATAATAGCAAATCATGCAACGCAAATGGCCAGAAAGCGAAGGGCAAAGTCCGCTATGGTACGAATTGCTATGTATGTTGCTGCTCTATTGGTGGCGCTAATCATTTTGGGAATTGTAGGATATATCATTGTGAACGGGATTTCCAGTATTAGTTGGAATTTTCTTACCACAGCGCCCAAGGATGGGTACAATGGGATTTTACCAATGTTGGTTGCCACCTTATATATGATAGGTTTTTCCTTATTGCTTGCAGCACCTTTGGGAATTGGATGCGCCATTTATTTGGTTGAGTACGCCAAAAGAGGAAATGTATTCATTAAAATCATTCGTATTGCCACAGAATCTCTTGCAGGGATTCCTTCTATTATCTATGGCCTCTTTGGTATGTTGTTTTTTGTGATTGTTTTGGGCTGGTCATGGTCCATTCTTGCAGGGGCTTGTACCCTGGCCATTATGGTCTTGCCAACAATCATTCGTTCCACAGAAGAGGCTTTAAAAGCAGTGCCAGATGCTTATCGGGAAGGTAGCTATGGTCTTGGGGCGGGTAAGATGAAAACAATTCTATCCATTGTATTGCCTGGATCTTTACCAGGTATATTGGCTGCTGTCATCTTAAGCATAGGACGAATTGTGGGAGAGACTGCAGCTGTGGTTTTAACAGCTGGTACCAATGTGCGTATGCCAGTGGAGCTGGAGGAATCAGGGCGAACATTGGCTGTACATATGTATTTGTTGGCCAAAGAAAGTACAGATTTTAATGCAGCCTATGGGACTGCTTTGGTATTGTTGGTTGCTGTGTTGGTACTGAATTTTTTAACCAAAGGACTGATGGGAAGATTACAACGCCGGCGGGAAAATTAGCAAACTATCATGGAAAGTAGTGGTGTGAATGGAAGGCAAGGAGGAAGTTACAAGAAATACAAAATTTATCACCAAAAATTTGAATTTATATTATCATGATTTTCAAGCTTTAAAAGAAATTAACCTTTCTATTTATGCGCAACAAATTAATGCTTTTATTGGCCCTTCTGGTTGTGGGAAAACCACTTTTTTAAAAACATTAAACCGCATGAATGATTTGGTAGAAGGATGTAAAGTAACAGGAGCAATTTTGCTAGATAAGCAAGATATATTTCAAAATCATATGGATGTATCCATGTTAAGGAAAAGAGTGGGGATGGTGTTTCAAAAACCCAATCCCTTTCCCATGAGTATTTATGATAATATTGCTTATGGGCCCCGGGTGCATGGTCTAAAAAATAGAAGCAAATTGGATGATATTGTTGAAAAAAGTTTGGTTCAAGCAGCCATTTGGGATGAAGTGAAAGATCGTCTTAAAAAAAGTGCTTTATCCTTATCAGGGGGACAGCAACAACGACTTTGTGTGGCCAGGGCCTTGGCTGTAGAACCGGAAGTATTGCTCATGGATGAACCTACTTCTGCTTTAGATCCTATTTCTACTTCTAAATTAGAGGATCTGATAACAGAGTTAAAAGAAAAGTATACCATTGTGATTGTGACACATAATATGCAACAGGCTGCCAGAGTGTCGGATTTTGTATCTTTCTTTCTGCATGGTGAAATCATTGAAACAGGGGAAACGGAACGACTTTTTTCTTTTCCCCAGGATAAGAGGACAGAGGATTATATTACTGGACGATTTGGGTAATTTTTAGTCTGGATTCAAAGAATCCTTGGGAAGGAGGATACAAGGGATGAGAAAAACCTTTGATAGTGAATTGCAAATGCTCAATCTTGCACTGATTGAAATGGCTTCCATAGCAGAGGAGGCTATTGATTTAGCCATTGTGTCTCTTGAAAAAAGGGACAATGTGGCAGCAGCAACAGTGTTAGAGAAAACCAATGCCATGAAAGAAATGGAACGGGAAATAGAACACTTATGTTTGAAATTATTATTATCCCAACAACCAGTGGCTAAAGATTTGCGAGTTGTATCCACAGCATTGAAAATGATCACTGATTTAGAGCGGATAGGGGCTCAGGCTGGCGATATAGCAGAAATATCCCGTAGAATCAATGGACAACAATACATTAAGGAATTGATTCGGATTCCCAGAATGGCTCGAATAGCCTCGGAAATGGTAAAACGAAGCATTTATTCTTATGTGCGCAAAAATATACATTCTGCTCGGGAAGTGATAGCCAGGGATGATGATGTGGATGAACTATTTGTACAAATAAAATCTGATTTGGTTGATTTGATTATTAAAGACCGCAGTAATGCTGACCAAGCCATTGAATTGATTATGATCATCAAATATTTGGAACGCATTGCGGATCATGCGGTAAATATTGCAGAATGGACGATTTTTTGTGTGACAGGGGAACACGGTTAAATAAGTAAGGGGATGAAAGATGGCCACTACAATTGTATTGGTAGAGGATGATCCCAGCATTCGGGAAATGCTACGCTATTATTTTCAGTCTGTAGGGTATGGCATTGATTGTTATGAATCCGGGGAGGAATACTTCGATTCTGCAGAAAGAAAGGTTCCTTCTATTTTCATATTAGATATTATGTTGCCTGGTATGGATGGTTTGGAGATTTTGGCTCGCTTAAAACAGCAGGAAGAAACCCGGGAGATTCCAGTCATTATGTTGACTGCAAAAAGTGCGGAAATGGATAAAGTAACAGGCTTGGAAGCTGGGGCTGATGATTATGTAGTGAAGCCCTTTGGGGTAATGGAATTGTTGGCCAGGGTGAAAACTGTCTTGCGTCGTTACACGGCGAAACAAAAGGATATGAAGTTATATTATCGCGATTTGGTGATTGATCAAGCCTCACGGGAAGTATGGAAAAACGGAGAAGCCATTGCACTTACGTTTAAAGAATATGAGTTACTTACTTTTTTGATATTAAATCGTGGTTTGGTGCTGAGTCGTAATGAAATCATGCAAAACATTTGGAATTATGATTATATGGGAGAAACAAGAACTGTTGATATGCATATTATGTCCCTTAGGGCCAAATTGGGGGAAGATGTGGATGAGCCTAAATATATTATGACTGTACGGGGTGTGGGATATAAAATGAATTCATAGTAGGGGAGTACCGATGAGATAATGAAAAAAAGAATCATAGCTTTAACCTTGGTGGTTGTGGTATTGGCTCTTACTCTTTCCGATTTAGCAGGGGGCGCTTTGTTTCGTCAGTACCAAGTCAATACTGCCAAAGATTCCTTACAGGGCTTGTTGGATGTATTGGCTTTGGAAACAACCCAAATGACTGATGAGCAGTTTCTTGCTAAGGTAGCTTCTTATGCCACAGTTTTGCAAGATAAACGTTTGACTGTGTTGAATCATGAGGGAATGGTTTTGTATGATTCCATGGCAGAACCTAGTCAAATGGATAGTCATGCTAGCCGAAAGGAATTTATGCAAGCCAAGGATTTAGGTTATGGGGAAGATATTCGACAGTCAGAGACCAAAGGCATTGACATGTTATATAAGGCCAAAAAATTGGACAATGGTTGGGTTGTCCGGTTGGCAATGCCATTGGCCAATTTGAATGAGTTTTTTTACAATACTATGATATCTTTACTGGCTGCTTCTTTATTGGCC
The DNA here is from genome assembly GCA_958417755.1 of uncultured Peptococcaceae bacterium. Classification (GTDB taxonomy): domain Bacteria; phylum Bacillota; class Desulfotomaculia; order Desulfotomaculales; family Desulfocucumaceae; genus CATZDY01. The sequence goes on along the minus strand of CATZDY010000089.1, from coordinate 1,607 downwards.
ATTGCCTTGAGTTATCTGTTATCCCAAAGATTTTCCAAAGGATATCTTCAGCCATTATATGAAATTCACCAGGCAATTACTCAAATCATTCAAGGCCGTACCCAAGTGCAAATTAGTGAGGCTTTTCTGCGTTATGATGAATTTAGAACAATTTATCGTGATATAAACGGGATGATAGGAACATTAGAGGATTATGTACAAACAATAAAAAGAGAAAAGGAGAAAATTCGCCTAATTTTAGATTGTATGGATCAAGGACTGGTTCTTTTGGATGATAAATTGACTATCTTAACCATGAACCAGGCGGCTTGTCAATTTTTTAAATTACAACCAGAAGATGCTGTAGGGAATTTCTTAACTGTAACCCATCAAAGAACCATCCGGGATGCTATAAGTTTGGCTTTAAAAGAAAAAGAAGCAACAATCTTTGATTTATCAGATGCTGTGTTTGATGAAAAGATTTTACGGTTTTTCATCAATCCTGTGCAAGGGAAGGATTATGATGGACATGATGTGGGCGTTATGTTATTAATCAGTGATGTTTCTGCTTTGAAAAAAGCAGAACAAGTACGGTCGGAATTTACAGCCAATGTTTCCCACGAATTAAAAACCCCATTGACTTCCATCAAAGGGATGACTGAAATGTTAGCTCAGGATATGGTACCTGAGCAAGAAATTCAAAAGAGATTTTTAACCATGATTGGCGTAGAAGTAGATCGCTTGATTGGTCTAATCAATCATATTTTAAAGTTTTCGGAATTAGAATCTTGTGTCATTGAACAACCAAAAGCAAGCACAAAAGTATCCACTGTGTTACAAGAGGTTTGTGAAGTACTCAAACCAGCAGCCCAAAGTGCCAAAATAGAATTAGAGCTCCTTTGTCATGGCGGGGAAATTGCCATGGATCCAGAGCGTTTTAGGGAATTAATCAGCAATCTTTTGGACAATGCCATTAAATACAATGTAGAAAAAGGCTCTGTGTATGTATCTTGTGAAATAGTGGGAGATATGATGGAAATCATGGTAAAAGATACGGGAATCGGAATACCAGAGGCCTGCCAGGAGCGTATTTTTGAACGTTTTTATCGCGTGGATAAGGGGAGATCCCAAAAAACAGGAGGCAGTGGTTTAGGTTTAGCCATTGTAAAACACATTGTTTCATTGTACAACGGAAATATTACAGTGAAAAGTGTGGAACATGTAGGAACAGAAATTGTTTTGCATTTGCCTTTAGAGACGCAAGGGGAATCATATAATAAAATTGTAGTGAATTGAATCCTATCAATGTCATTTTGCAAAGGACTGACCAAGTGTCAGTCTTTTTTATTATGGGCTTGATTTTTTACCGTAATAATATGAAAGGAAATGTTTTTTAAAAACCATTGAAAGACTATAAAAGAATATGTTATATTGTTATTGGTCTGAAATCAGACTAATTGATTGGGAGGTGTTTTTTGCAATCACATGAAAAGTGAAATACAACAATATTACGATTTTTGGTTTGGTATGAATGCCATCTATGAGAAATGGGCAAAAAACAAAGGCCTTACAGCAAATGCTCTCTTTATCCTTTATGTTGTCCATGAATATCCAGGACAATGTACCCA
>CATZDY010000088.1 GCA_958417755.1 uncultured Peptococcaceae bacterium | reverse complement strand
TTTGATTCCTTTGGTAAAAGAAGTTGATATTCCTAAAGCTCCCATAATGGCTGCTTTGATAGATAACAGAACCAAAGGATTGGATACAGAATTGTATCGGAACTGCCAGGTGGAATTTATTGATATGAGCACAGAGATTGGCATGCAAGTGTATAGTTTTGGTCTTATTTTTGTTTTGGCCAGGGCTGTGGCTGATTTATTTGACCATGCTACAGTGGTCATTAAATATTCTTTGGGCAATGCCATTTATGGAGAAATTAAAATGGATCGCCAGCTTAGAAATGATGATATTACACTCATTGAGGAAAAAATGAAAGAAATTATTGATTCAAAGGAGCCTTTTCAACGTTCCAAGCTGCCAAAAGCTGTGGCCATGAATTTGTTTTCTGACTATCCCTATGGAAATCGCAGGGGGTTGCTCAATTACATGGAAAGCGATATGCTCCAGGTGGTAACCTGTGGTACTTACACTGATTTTTGCTTGGATACCATGGTGCCACATACAGGATATCTAAAAGTCTTTCGGTTGAAATATTACTTGCCAGGCTTTCTTTTGATCATGCCCCGCAGAGAAAATCCAGCTGAATTACCAGAATATGTGGAGCCCTATAAATTAGCCAATGTTATGCAGAAAACGGATCATTGGGCGGATATCCTGAAAATACATGATGTGGTTTCTTTGAATCAAGTAATTTCTTCCAAAGACCAGGAAGATGTGCTACGTTTGATTCGCATGGCTGAAGGACATCAAGAAAAAGAAATCATCAAAATAGCAGACACCATTGCTGAAAATATCGATAGAATCCGTATTGTATTGATTGCCGGCCCTTCAGCCTCAGGGAAAACCACCTTTATTCAACGTTTAGCTACACAATTACGAATCAATGGTCTAAACCCTGTTTCCATTTCCTTGGATGACTATTTTCTGCCTCGTTCTATGACCCCAAAGGATGAAAATGGAGAATATGATTTTGAAAATTTAGACGCCATTGACCGAACATTATTTAATGAACATTTGATGAAAATCATCCAAGGAGAAGAGATCGAGCTTCCAGAATACAATTTCACCAATGGGGAAAGAAGTCTAAGCGGGAAAAAGCTTACCTTGGCGCCGCAGGATTTGGTCATTATGGAAGGTATTCATGGCTTGAATGATGAATTAACCCCTTCTATTCCTAAAAGCAGAAAGTTTAAGATTTATATCAGTGCCCTTACCCATTTGAACCTGGATAATCTTCACCGCATTCATACCACGGATTTACGATTGTTGCGAAGAATGGTACGGGATTACCAGTTTCGGGGCAGAAGTCCTTATGAATCCTTGAGACAATGGGCTTCGGTTCGACGGGGGGAAGAAAGAAATATTTTTCCTTTTCAAGACAATGCAGATGTGATGTTCAACTCTGCCTTGGTGTACGAATTGGCAGTATTAAAGAAATATGCTGAACCTTTATTGGAACGGGTCTCTCCCTATCATCGCGAATATGCGGAAGCCCGTAGATTGCTCTATCTTTTGGGATTCTTTCTCCCCTTGGAAGATACATTTGTGGATTCTAATTCAATTATCCGAGAATTTATCGGTTCCAATGGTTCTCGAAAAAAACAATAGGATAAAATAATTGGTGCATTTTCTATGATTAATAATAAAATTTGAAATATATGATGAAAAGGTGATGATTTAGATGTGGGAAGAATTCAAGAAATTTGCTTTTAAGGGAAATGTCCTTGATTTGGCCATTGGTGTCTTAATTGGAGGCGCTTTTGGTAAAATCATTACTTCTTTAGTGAATGATGTCATCATGCCTATTTTCGGTTACCTCACTGCTGGTATGGATTTTAAAGCCTTAAAACTGGTTCTTAGCCCTGCCATCACGGGTCCGGGGGGCAGCGTTGTGCAAGAGGAATCTGCTATTTTATACGGAAGTTTTATTCAAAATATAGTAGACTTTCTGATTGTAGCCATATGCATTTTTATATTCGTAAAATTAATTAATATGATGAGAGAACGCAAAAAAGAAGAAACTGCCGAAGAACAACCCAAAGGACCTACAACCGAGGAATTACTGACAGAAATCAGAGATTTGTTGAAAAAATAGTTAAAAAATAAATGAAGAAAAGTCAGGTAGCTATGAAAAACAACACGCTTTGGCGCACCAAGCGTGTTGTTTTTTACCTTTAGATTACTTGCCTGTAGGAATCAATGTTTTAGACCCTTAATAAGGTTTTGAATTGGTATCATTGGGAATTCCTTGATGATGCGCTAATAAATTGGATTTTTGAATTTCACTTTCACTCTGGTGACTGGTCAAAGAGCTTTCTTGCATGCCATCTAAATGAATCATTCTAGCAGAACCAGTGGCTTCATTGACAAAAGCTTGGCCTCTTACTTTACCATAGTTTTCCTGCATCTATAGACTCTCCTTTCACTAGTAGCATTACATTGTAGTATGTTACAATGTCCCCCATCTATGATGTTACTTTTTAACAAAACAATGAAAATACAGCAATATCCTGCATCTTTGCTCATAAGGAATTTGATTTGCAAATTATCTTAGAAGATGTAAAATAGAACAGGAATCGAGATATTTGTAGATCTTGTTTTAAACCAAAACAGTATGGCTGGAGACAAGGAGATAGGGACGGAAATGTATGAATTAACCATTCGGAAACGCTTTGCCGCAGCCCATAGATTAGAATCATATCCTGGGGACTGTTGCCGTTTACACGGACACACTTGGGAAGTAGAAGCACTGGTATGCGGAGCAAATTTAGATGAAAATGGCATGTTGGTGGATTTTAAAATCCTCAAAAAAATATTGGAATCCATTGTACAAAAATTGGATCATTGCTATTTAAATGAATTAACAAATTTTCAAGGAACCAGGAATAATCCCACAGCTGAAAATATCGCCCGATTTATTTATCAGCAAATGAAGGAACAATTGGCAGAAAAAGCAGAAAACATTCTTTTACAAAAGATAACTGTATGGGAATCCCCTGATGCATCGGCCTCTTATATTGCTGAATGAATTCTAAACATATTGCTTCAATGAATTTGTATTGTACAAGGAGAGGATTATGATGAACAGTGTGGTATTACTTTCTGGGGGATTGGATTCCACGGTTTCATTGGCCCAAGCTTTGCGAGAAGGAAAGGTACAGCTTTGCCTTACCTTTGCTTACGGACAACGGGCTGCGACAAATGAAATCAAAGCTTCTTCCCAAATTGCCAAGCATTATGGTTTGGCCCACCGGGTTATTTCTCTTGATTTTTTTGCGGATATTACACAAACCGCCTTAATAGACAAAGAAGCTATCCTACCAACTTTAACAGATCAAGAGCTGGATATTCTGGAGGTTTCCACCCAAACCGCTGCTGCTGTTTGGGTTCCCAACCGCAATGGTGTGTTTCTTAACATTGCTGCGTCTTTTGCCGAGGCATTGGGCTGTGATCAAGTGGTAACAGGATTCAATCGGGAAGAAGCCCTTACTTTTCCGGATAATTCCCAATCATTTGTGGCTTGTGCAAACAAAGCTTTATCCTATTCCACAGCCAATGGCGTACGGGTGGTCAGTTACACACAGAATCTAGATAAAGAAGAAATTGTATCCTTGGGCAATTTGCTGGGGATACCTTTTGCTTTGCTTTGGAGCTGTTATCAATCAGGCGACTCCCTTTGCGGGGTCTGTGAAAGCTGTCAACGTTTTTTCAGAGCTCTGAAAAAAGCAAATCAAGAAAAAAGGAATGATGGTTTTTAATGTTATTACATATCAGCCGGAAGACATTAACATATACAGGAGAACAGCTTTCCTCTCTATGGGCTTATAAAAATTTTCATATCCAAGGGGATAGTATGGTGGTTTTTCGGGGCCCTTGCCATATTGATTTCAAGGAAATGGTTGATTTGGAGGATGTATTGGCTTCATCCCCTATTTACGGATCTGATATGCTTCACTTCATTGTGGAACATTTTGATATGGACTTGGAAAAAATGATTTTAAGACAACGTCTTTTCATAGCCTTGATTCAAGGGGAGTTAGGCATTCCAGAGCTTGTACGAAAAGGTGATGACTTGTTTTGGGGAGAAAAAAAACTATCCATTTCCATTGCTACTTTATCACCAGTATCCGCCATGATGCATACAGCATTGAATATTGTTTCCAAAGGAACCCCGGTTGAAACCATTGGCTTGCAGGAATTGGGGGTTAAAGATTTTTATGCCTTTGGGGAGCAAATTGGACTAGCTTATCAAAAGGAATTGGCTGGAATCAAAGAAGCCCGGTGTAAAGTGAGAGGAGTATCGTAATTTGCAAACCTATATCTATGAAATCTTTTCTTCTTTACAAGGAGAAGGGCCTTGGGTGGGATATCCGCAAGTATTTGTGCGGTTTGCTGGTTGTAATTTGCGCTGTCATTTTTGTGACACCCCTACTTTGGCTTTTCCTCAATTTTGTAAACTGGAAACGCAATCTGGTTTTAAAAGATACGAAATTCCCAATCCTTTATCTCCCCCCAAGGTTGCAGACATGATTGGGCATTTTGATCTTGCTTTGCATCATGCCATTAGCTTTACTGGAGGGGAGCCGTTGTTACATGTGGATTTTTTAAATACATTGTTACCCTTGCTAAAACAGACAAAGACAACAATGTATTTGGAAACCAACGGTACGCTATATCAGGCTTTGGCCCAACTCATTGATATGGTGGATATTGTGGCAATGGACATAAAACTACCCAGTGTTGCTGGCGTAGAACCTTTATGGGACAAACATCAGCAATTTTTGCGTTTGGCTTCTCAGAAGCAGGTATTTATAAAAATCGTGGTGAATACTGATACCAAACAAGAAGAATTAAAAAAGGCGGCAGCGCTTATCTTAGCAGTTTCACCTGATATTCCTTTGATTTTACAACCAGCAACCTTGGCTGATGGAAAAATTGGAATACAAGGAAAGCAGCTGTTGGACATGGTCCAAATGTGCAAAGGACAAAAGCTCAATGATGTAAGGGTCATTCCCCAGACCCATCCAATGTTGCAAGTACAATAAAGTGGGGACTGTTTTGCGACTTAAAGCTCTTAAAAATGGCGCAAAACTTTTTATCGCCTGCCGTTGTTGGAAGGAGTCAATGAAGGAATGAATAGAGAAAAGATTGAACAAGCTGTACACATGATATTGGAAGCCATAGGAGAAGATACGGAGCGAGAAGGTTTGAAAGAAACACCAGCCAGGGTAGCCCGGATGTATGAAGAAATCTTTTGTGGTTTACAGGAAGATCCGACTTTGCATTTGGAAAAAGTATTTACTGAAGAACATGAAGAAATGATCTTAATCAAAGATATTCCTTTTTATTCCATGTGCGAACACCACTTGCTTCCTTTCTTTGGATTAGCCCATGTGGCTTACTTACCCCGCCGGGGCAATATTACTGGTCTTTCTAAATTAGCCAGAGTGGTGGAAGGGTACGCCAAAAGACCGCAATTACAGGAACGTCTTACAGCCCAAATCGCAGATGCTGTGATGGATAGTTTGAAACCCTATGGCGTAATGGTAGTATTGGAAGCTGAACATATGTGTATGACTTTACGTGGGGTACGCAAACCTGGCTCCAGGACAGTCACTTCAGCGGTACGAGGTACTTTCCAAAAAAATGAGGCTACAAGGGCAGAGGCTATGATGCTGATCAAGGGATAGGAGGCGCTCTTATGACAGAAACGGATGCTAAAATACACGACCAGTCCAAGGATAAGCTTGCTTTAATGGCTGTCAAAAGTTTTGCGCTGTATGAAGAAATGTATAAAGTCGTTGACTTTTTGAATAAAACGCTAAAAGAAAAAAGAATCATGTTTGGCTTAACCAAGGATAAGGAAAAAGGGAAAATGGTGATTTCCATTTATGAAGTATAAAAGCCAAGAGGGTTTTTCCTGTAACATACTTTTACAGCAATTGAAGTGGATATTTCATTTTGAATCGGGTATGCTGTAAATAGAAAACGAGAAACGGGTTAACGGTTTAAAAGAACTTTATGGTATTGATTCAGGAACCGTGGTAGGAGGTAATATGCGGATTTTAATCAGCAATGATGATGGTATTGAAGCCAAAGGAATCCAAGCTTTACGGGAAAGCTTAGAGAAACTTACAGTGGTAAAGGAAATTTACGTTTCAGCCCCGGATCAGGAAAAAAGCGCAGTGGGTCATGGCATTACCATGCATAAGCCTTTGCGAGCCAAGGAGGTACGCTACCCCAATGCAAAGTCAAAGGGATGGGCAATCAATGGCACTCCTGCAGATTGTGTAAAGCTAGGGTTAGAAGAATTGGTTCCCTATCCTCCGGATTTGGTTGTTTCCGGTATTAACCGAGGTTCTAATTTAGGAACAGATGTATTATATTCCGGCACGGTTTCTGCTGCAGTGGAAGGAGTTATCAACGGATTCCCGTCTTTAGCCATTTCCCATACCAGTTTTTCTGTCACTGATTTTACCGCAGCAGCAGACTTTGCCGCAAAATTAATAACATTTCTAAAAGGAAAAACATGGAAGAGGGGTACCTTGTTGAATGTGAATGTACCCCCAGGAGATCCTTTAGGGGTAAAGGTGACTAGATTAGGATATCGCAAATACATCAATGCTTTTGACAAACGCACAGATCCCAGGGGACATGATTATTATTGGATGTCTGGAGAACCCCTAGAGTTGGAGGAGCAACTGGCAGATACTGATGTAAATACTTGTAATAAAGGATACATTGCCATTACACCCATTAACATTGATTTAACCAATTACGAAGAGATTGAAACAATGAAAAAATGGGAAACCCTAATATAAAACACACCTAACGGTGTGTTTTGTTGATAGCCCCAGTCATTTTTGTAAAATCATGAAAATGAATTCCCCCAATGCAAAATAGAAATAGCAAGTAAGCCAAGGCACCCACTGTTAAGGTAAACATCAATAATGGCCATTGAGAAATACCCCATGCAGATAGCCATAGTTTGGCTTGCCACATGGCAATGCCACAAAGGCAAGAAGCAAGTAAGGGTTTTAGAAAGCATTGGGCAGCTTGCACATGTAGGTTTGTCAGCTTTTTCATATCACGATAATTAAGCCAAGACATGATGACATAGGACACAGACATGGCCACTGCTGCCCCAGAGGGCCCATAGGAAGGAACCAGATAATAAATGCCTGCAATTTTTACCACTGAAGCTAGGATCATGTTTTTAAAGGGTATGGCTGGTTTCCCCAAACCTTGCAAAATTCCAGTAACCGTTTGACTTAAGTAAAGAAAGGGACCACTGATGGCCATAATCATCAGCGCTGTGGCAGCGGAACCATAACCAAATAATGTTTGGCAGAGTTCCCAAGACAGGGTTAAAAAAACAGCTATCATAGGCATGCCCACAATGGAAGTCAAGCGCACAGCTTCTTCACTGCGGTTTTGAACCAAATATTGATTGCGCTGGGCCATGGCTTCACTGATGGCTGGTACCAAAGCAGTGGCCATAGCGCTGGTAATTACACTGGGGGTAAATAAAAGGGTTTCAGAAATACCCACAAACTGACCATAGGTTGCTGTGGCTTCTGCTGTGCCCATGCCCCAGATTAAAAGCTGATGGGGAATCAAAATGGCTTCCACGGATAAGATGAAAGTGGAAAAAAAACGGGTTAACGTAACAGGTATCCCTAAATTAAAAATGCGTCGCAATGAACTGGTAATGGGCTCAAAAGCACAATAGGTTGAGGTAGAAATTTGCGGACGTTTGCGGTAATAAATCCAGAGCATAAAAATGAAACCAGCCAATTCTCCACAAATCACCCCAATGGAAATGCCCACAGCAGCATATTCCACTCCCTTGGGGAGCAAGAACCAGGCAATGCTGAGTCCTGCTGTAATGCGAATTACTTGCTCCGCTGCCTGGGTCATGGCTGTGGGACCCATCATTTGCAGACCTTGAAAATATCCCCTAAAAGCAGAGCAAAGGGAAACCACAACAATGGCTGGTACCAAAGCAAGGAAACAGTAATAGACTTTGGGATCAGGGAAAATATATTCTTGTAAGATAGGCGCGCCTATAAATACAGCCAGGGTTATGGCAAGGCTAAAAAAGCCTATAATATATAAGGATAGTTTAAAAATGCGAAAAGCCCCGGGGAAATTATTCTTCGCGATCTCTTCAGCCACCAATTTCGAAATTGCCACAGGTATCCCCAAAGAAGCCACCACAACCATGAGCACATAGATGGGATAGGCAATATTGAATAGCCCTACGCCTTCGGGATGAATCATTCTCATCATGGCGATTTGGTAGATAAACCCGATGCTGCGGTTAAAAAGATTGGCAGCCACCAGAACAATGGTTCCATAAATAAAAGATTGACCGGACATAGCAGTTCACCCCTCTGCTGCTATGTGTATGTCCAGTTTTCTCCGGGTATGAGGGACAAGAATGTCAATATGGGGATTTTTATCTACAGAACCCAAAGAAAATAAAAAGGGTTTTAAATTGGCCATGTAGAAATAACCTCTTCCATAGAGGCTTGTAGGTTTACAGAAAAAAGTGTTTAACAAGCTTGTAAAACCCCAATGATTGGGCAAAGGCTTGTCATTAAGTAGATTTGGCATAGTAAAAAAGTTTTGGCCACAGTCGGACGCAAAGGTCCGATTCTTGATACATATTATGGTTTCAAGTATGGTAAAACACATAACCATCTTTGCCCTATTCTTTTTACAGAAAAGATATAGGTGTAAAGAAAAACTCTATGTATATTTCACACTTTATATAAAAAAAGGAGGCAATGGATTTGAAAAGTTATCCCAGTGCACAAATTAGAAACATTGGCGTAGTGGCCCACGGTGGGGCAGGTAAAACATCACTGACAGAGGCCATGTTATTTAATACTGGCGTTATCAATCGGTTGGGTAGAGTGGAAGACGGTACCACCACGGCAGATTATCATCCTGAGGAAATCAACCGTCAAAGTACTGTACATGCTACTTTGGTGCCTTGTGAATGGAAGAATTGTAAGCTCAATATCATTGATACTCCTGGCTATTCTGATTTTATCAGTGAGGTAAAGGCCACTTTACGGGTGGTGGACGGGACCCTGTTTGTGGTTTCTGCTGTGGATGGGGTAGAAGTACAAACAGAGGTTATTTGGGATTTTGCAGTGGAAGCTGATTTACCCCGTATCATTTACCTTAACAAAATGGATCGTGAAAATGCTAACTTTTATAAAGTCTTGGATGAATTAGTGGAAAGCTTTGGTAATCATGTGGTTGCTGTGCAATTGCCCATCGGACAAGCTTTGGATTTTTCCGGCATGGTGGATTTGCTCACCCAAAAGGCTTATTCCTTTGCGGACGGCAAAGCAACAGAAATTGCCATACCCAGTGATATGGAAGATGCTGTGGCCAATTATCGGGATAAGCTTCTGGAAGCAGCCGTAGAAGCTGATGACGATTTGATGATGAAATATTTAGAGGGAGAAGAGCTGACCACTGAGGAAATAGCTTTGGTCTTATCTAAAGGGATTAAACAAGGCAAAGTATTTCCTGTGCTATGTGGTTCAGCCACAAAGAACATGGCAGTAACAACGGCCATGGACTTTTTGGTGGATTACTTTCCTGCCCCTGAAGTGGAAGATGGAAAGCCTTTTAGCGGCCTAGTGTGGAAAACCTTGGCTGACCCTTATGTTGGAAAGATGAATTTTATTCGGGTTTATAGCGGTACCCTCAAAGGGGATAGCAGTGTTTTAAACAGCACCAAGGATAAAATGGAAAAAATAGGTCAAATCCTTTTTGTCCGGGGCAAAGCGTCAGCACCTACAACTGAAGTTACGGCAGGCGATATTGCAGTTTTGGTTAAACTTCAAGATACTGGCACCTGTGATACCCTTTGTGATAAGGATAGCAAAGTGGAATTAGAAGGAATTGAGTTTCCTGTTCCCACTTTCTCTGTGGCCATCTTCCCCAAAAGCAAGGGTGATGAAGATAAATTAGGGGGAGCTATTAGCAAAACCTTAGAAGAAGATCCCGCCATACGGTTAGAAAAGAGCGTAGAAACAAAAGAAACATTGTTAACAGGAATGGGAGAAACCCATTTGGATATTATCATTGACCGCTTGAAACGTCGTTATGGCGTTGAAGTAACAGTGAAAAATCCCAAGGTTCCTTATCGGGAAACTATACGGGGCACAGTGCAAGTGGAAGGAAAGCATAAAAAACAGACCGGCGGTCATGGTCAATTTGGCCATGTATGGATTCGCTTTGAGCCTCTTCCTAATGGTGATTTTGAATTTGCGGAGGAAGTATTCGGGGGCTCAGTGCCGAAAAACTATTTCCCTGCAGTGGAAAAAGGATTACGGGAATCCATGTTGGAAGGAGTTTTAGCAGGATATCCTGTATCCGGGATTAAAGCAGTATTATATGATGGTTCATACCACCCTGTGGATTCTTCGGAAATGGCTTTTAAAATAGCCGCTGGCTTGGCCTTTAAAAAAGGGATTCAGCAAGCAAAACCTGTTTTATTAGAACCCATTATGTCTGTAGAGGTTACTGTGCCAGATAGTTTCATGGGGGATATTATCAGCGATTTTAATACCAAACGCGGTCGGGTTTTGGGGATGGATCCCCTGGGTAAGAACACCAAGGTAAAAGCCATGGTACCTTTGTCTGAAATGTATCGGTATGCCATTGATTTAAAATCCATGACCCAAGGAAGGGGATATTTTACCATGGAATTTAATGGATACGAAGAAGTGCCAGCCAAATTAGCAGAGGATATTATTAAAAAAGCAAAAGAAGAACAAGAAGCGGAAA
>CATZDY010000087.1 GCA_958417755.1 uncultured Peptococcaceae bacterium | reverse complement strand
AAGGATTTTTTTCTGTTATCTTTTGTATACAATATAATAAAAATAAAGTAAGTGTTTTTATCATGTATTCTATTATTATTTTATGTATTTTATAAAGATTATGACAATTTATAAAGAAGATTTGTTGCATATAGGGGTGTTTTTATAGACAAAGAATATACAAGCATTGACAATCTGTTGATGCCAAAGATCAAGTGCAAAGGGGTTATGTGGAATGTCTGACACTGATTTTTCCGAAGTGACATCGTTGGTAGGGGAATTAACACGTTTATGCATTGAAAATACATCCATTGATCCATCTTTATATACAAAATTTCAAGTTAATCGAGGGCTACGGGATGTAAACGGCAATGGTGTTTTAACAGGTCTTACAGAAATATCAGAAATACAATCCAGTAAACAAATGGATGGTAAAACTGTGCCCTGTGAAGGGGAATTATATTATCGCGGTATTAATATCAAAGATATTGTTGCTGGTTTTATTAAAGAAAAGAGGTTTGGCTTTGAAGAAGTAACTTATTTGCTCTTATTCGGGAATCTTCCCACGCAAGAGCAACTGGATAGTTTTATTAAAATTTTATCCCATTATCGCACCCTTCCAACCAGCTTTGTACGTGATATTATCATGAAAGCGCCTAGTCGTGATATGATGAATACATTGGCTAGAAGTGTGCTTACGCTCTATTCTTATGATCCCACTGCCAGTGACATTAGCATTGGAAATGTATTGCGCCAATGTTTGCAACTGATTGCTTTATTTCCTTTGTTATCTGTATATGGATATCAAACTTATAGTCATTATCATGATGGTAACAGCTTATTTATTCATAGTCCACTTCCCGATCTTTCTACGGCAGAGAATATCTTACATGTATTGCGTCCAGATAGTAAATATTCTGAGTTGGAAGCAAGAATACTTGATTTAGCTTTGGTGCTACATGCTGATCATGGTGGGGGGAATAACTCAACCTTTACGACCCATGTTGTTTCTTCCTCTGGGACTGATACCTATTCAACCATAGCTGCTTCTCTGGGATCTTTAAAAGGGCCTAAACATGGCGGGGCAAACATTAAAGTTGTACAAATGTTTGAGGATATGAAAAAAACTGTATCTGATTGGCATGATGAAGAAGAGGTAGCCAATTATTTAAAAGCTTTGTTGCATAAACAAGCCTTTGATAAAGCAGGTTTAATTTATGGTATGGGACATGCTGTATATTCATTGTCTGATCCCAGGTCAGATATTTTTAAAAAATTTGTACAAAGTTTATCTGAAGAAAAAGGGTTTACAGAAGAATTTCACCTATATTCATTGGTTGAGAAAATAGCTCCCCAGGTCATTGCAGAAGAACGAAAAATATACAAAGGTGTTAGTGCAAATATTGATTTTTATAGTGGATTTGTATACAGTATGCTAAATTTGCCTTTGGAATTATATACCCCTATTTTTGCCATTTCTAGAATATCTGGTTGGAGTGCCCATCGGATTGAAGAATTAATTAATTCCAGTAAAATCATTCGTCCAGCTTATAAAAGTGTTGCGGTGAGGAAGGAATATGTTCCGTTGGCGGATAGATAGCTTATTTTTAAAGCAAAAAAAGATTATGATAGGTGCAATGGTTGAACCTATTGATAAAAAATAACATATCTATTGAAAATTGAAAGGGATAAACAAAAAACTAGATTCCATAAATGGAATCTAGTTTTTTATGGCGTGCCTGGAGGGATTCGAACCCCCGACCTTCTGATCCGTAGTCAGACGCTCTATCCAGCTGAGCCACAGGCACATATGATATACTATATCATGTGCCTTTCATTGTAACAAAAGAGGTGATACTAGTCAAGAATTTTTATTGAGAATCCTTAAAAAATTGTTATGATTTGCTTGTAAAACATTATTATCAGATATTATAAATAAAGATTGATATTGCGAAACAGTGTATAATAAATTATAAATAAGAATATTGTATAGAATAGGTTTGCAAATTCTGTGAAATGTTGTATAATCGGTCATAAAAAGAGAGATTGTGCTATGCAAAAAGATATCAATAAAATTCCGGATAAACCCAAAGATAATATAATTCCCTTCCGGCCACGGACTGGTCCTAAATTAAAATCTGTAAACTATGTATCTCCAGAAAAAAAAGATTTATTAAAACAAAGGCAGAAGCAAAAAAAGTTACATAGAAGTAAAAATACTTCTATAAATGCAGTGGTAATATTTCTTTTTATCGTTGTTTTTGTTTTTATGCTTAAACTTTTTTTTCAACATTGAGCAGGTTTTATGAAGCTTGTTTCATTCCTTTTGTTTATGAAAATGAATGATTTGTAAGTGAGCAAATTTATGAGCCATAGCATCAAATGAAAACCCGAAAGGGGATATTTTTAGATAAATAATAAAAGGTTTTTGGGAATAAAGGGTTGATACGAACGTTAAAAATTGCTAATAAAAAGGTTTCGTTTATAAGCATATAGAAAGTGAAAGAATTTTGTTAAATATGTAATCCATTGGTAGCTATATTTAAATTAAAAGATATATTTTATCTTTTAATTTAAATATAGATTGTAAAAGATTCTTTCATTTGTTATGATAAATGGCAAGGTACAATTATAAATATTGCGCCCGTAGCTCAGGAGGATAGAGCAGCGGTTTCCTAAACCGCGTGCCGGGGGTTCGAGTCCCTCCGGGCGCGCCATAAAAAGTCAGATTTCGCAAGGATTGAGGGATTTGGCTTTTTTATTTTGCTTTTGTAGAAATAGTTTTGGTTGACAGTTGGTTGACACTTTTTATTTTGTGCAAGGGGATGGTTGTTGCCAGACAGATTTTATCTATGGTATACTAAGATTCATAAAATTTATATTGTTGATGGAGAATAACATGCAACACTCCAGCTACATGGGAGAAGCATTAGAAGAAGCAAAAAAAGCTTATCAAATGAAAGAAGTCCCCATCGGTGCGGTGGTTGTACAAGATGATCGAATTATTGGTCGTGGTCATAATCTGCGTGAAAAATTACTGGATAGCACAGCACACGCTGAAATATTGGCAATGCGGGAAGCCGCTCGCACAGTGGGAAGCTGGCGTTTACATGATTGTACATTATATACAACAGTTGAACCGTGTTGTATGTGTGCAGGTGCCATTGTGCAGTTTCGGATTAAAACTTTGGTTTATGGCACCAAGGATCCAAAAGCCGGTGGTGTGGATTCGCTAATGGATTTGGTACGGGATTCTCGTTTAAATCATCAAGTAGAAGTGATTGCTGGGGTGCGCCAAGAAGAATGTGCTTTTATCATTCGTACTTTTTTTCAAGGTCTGAGAAAAAAACATAAAGAACAAAAAATAGAGAGCTGATTGAGCAAAGCTATTCATTGAATGGGAAGAGTTAGAAAGGTTTATACTGGGCTTGATTTAAAGGATCAATGGTACTAATCTTGAATGGTTGCAAATTCCTAATTTGATGGGCCTTATGTGTAGATTGAAAAATAAGTTGCTATAATGTGCTACCCAACTTCTATATGGAATCTAAATGAAGCGAACTGAATGATAGGTCTGATATATTATGGAGATGTACCCAAGTGGCTGAAGGGTCCGCACTCGAAATGCGGTAGGTCGGGTATCCCCCGGCGCGAGAGTTCAAATCTCTCCATCTCCGCCAAGAAGAAACCCCGTAAACATTGGTTTTGCGGGGGTTTTTCTTGGCCTTATATAGAACTTGACCCTTTATTTGACCCTTTACAGATTTGAAATGCCTTTTATAAATTGCTCCATGCGATTCGCACTCTCTTGTTTCATGCGCTCCGACACATGACCATAAACATCCAGGGTGAAGGATGCGGTATGGTGGCCAAGGTTTTCCTGAACGGTTTTTATATCGTCCCCAGCCTGTAGAGAGATAACTGCGTAACTATGGCGCAAATCGTGGAAGCGGGCAGTGGGAACGCCTATACTTTTGACTATACGTTTGAAGTGCTTGTATACGGTAAAGTGTACTAAATGCCCGCCAAGTTCATCAGTAAATACAAGGTTGCTATCTTTCCAAGCTGGCCCGGCTTTTAACTTCCATTCCATTTGTACCCGCCGTTGTTCATGTAACGCCCTCATCACAGAAGGTGCTGGAGTGATACGGCGGGTTTTGTCGTTTTTAGGGGTAACAAGCTGATATTGACCTTTTATCTTTTGCAACTGTCTGTAAATCAAAATTGTACCACTTTCAAAGTTGATACAATCCCAAGTTAGGCCGAGTATTTCTCCCTGTCGCATACCTGTAAAGAGATCGACAAGATATAGTCGCTCATGCTTGTGTCCGTGGATTGCCTGCAAAAAAGCGGCCATCTGCGTTTCCTCCAGCGGCTTGATTTCCGTTTTTTCTACCCGTGGAAGTTTACAAGCGTCCGCAGCATTAAATTTAATATAACCGACCTCCGCAGCTTGCGACAATGCTTTGTGTAAGACCCCGTGAATGTCTTTTATTGTCTTGGGGGATAGTCCCGGCTTGCCGTTTTCCCCTTTCAGAAGGCGGTTATAAAACGCCTGTATCTCATGGGTATAGAGGGCTGTAAGCTTGACAGCCCCAAAGGCAGGCTTAAGATAGTTTTTAACACGAGCACTGTAGGTTTTTATGGAATAGGGTTTTAGGTTCACCGTGTATTCGGCAAGCCATATATCAAGCCAATTTCCCACCGTCATTTTTGCGGGTTCAATATAAGTCCCTTCATCTATGGCGGTTGTGGCCTGTTGTAATTTTTTCCTTACTTCTGCTTGCGTTTTTCCATAAACAGACTTCTGTATCTGCTTTCCGGTACCAGGGTCGCGGCCTGCAGTATAGCGGGCTTCCCAACGTCCGTCCTTACGCTTGCGGATGTTTCCGCCTCCTTGGGCGTTGCGTTTAGGTATCCGGCTCACCTTTTTCTGATATGTCTTCTATAATCTCATCAACCCTGCTCAATCTGCTTGTTGCTTCTTTTGCAATGTTGAGACTTTTTTCAAATCCTTCTTTTAGCTGTTGGATGTATTTCTCATTGATTTCTATCATTTTACGCAAGCGTTCAATTTCAATATCTTTTTTATCAACAGAATAACTCCTTATATCGCTAAGCCCCAGCAAATAGTCCGTCGTGCAATTAAAGTATTGGGCTAATTTTATCAAAGTATCAGCATTTGGCTTTGTTCTTCCCAATTCCCATGCACGGACACCCGCCTCTTTTAAGTCAAAAGCTACCGCTAATTGGGTAAGGTTTAGTCCTTTTCCTTCTCTAAGCATTTTGATTCTGTCTTTGAATTCCATTTAAAGCACCTCTTTAAATATATGATACCATTTTTTAAAACACAGATCAATGATGGTTAATATTTATTATCATGATAATAAATCAAAATTCTGTGTTGCTCTGTTTTTAAATCTATGCTATTATTAATGTATGATTTAAAAACATAATGATTTAAAAACATTATTGTAGGGGAGGACGAAAACCATGCAGGAAAAACTTACATTAACAGTCAAGGAAGCAGCGGACCTTATCGGATGCAGTTTACCAACTATGTACAATATTACAGAGCGGGAGGATTTTACCTGCCTTGTACGGTTAGGACGAAAGAAACTAATCTTAAAAGAAGGCTTGTATAAATGGTTGGAGCAGCAGACCGGGGATATTAAATAAGGCATGGTAAAGAAAAGGCCGTGCATATCATGTGCTACCTGTAAAGGCAAGTGTAAGCAAAGCGGACAAGCAACAATCATTTACTGCCCCAAGTACCAACCCAAAGAGCCGGAAACAACAAGGAGGTGAGTCCATGACGGTATTTAGCCAAATAAAAGAAACTGTAGACATTGCGGAAGTGGCTAGAAGATACGGTTTGCAAATCAATCGACATGGTAAGGCGTTATGCCCCTTTCATGAAGAGAAAACACCATCATTCTCCATCAAAGGGCAGCATTGGCATTGCTTTGGGTGTGATGAAGGCGGTGACGTAATAGATTTTGTTTCTCTGATAGAGAACATACCCTTATGGGAAGCTGCAAAGAGGCTTGATTCTGACTATGGGTTAAACTTATTTACAAATAAACCGAATCAGCCTAAACAGTTGGAGCAATACCAGCAAGATGACAAGCTGTATACTGCCTTTAAAAAGTGGCAGAACAATGCATATCAAACATTATGTGGTTATTACCGTCTGCTTCAAAATGACAAAGCAAGTTATACGCCACAAAGCGTGAACAAGGATATCCATCTTTATTTTGCAAATGCATGCCATAAACTGGATTATATTGACTATCTAATTAGTTGTTTATTCGAAGCTGATTTTTTAACAAGGTTAGATTTCTTCAAAACGCATAGGAAAGAGGTAAACGAGTTTGCAGATATCATTAAAAAGAGAAGAGATTGCCCAGCTTAAACAACTTAATGCTAATGACATGGAAGAGTTGTTGCACTTTGTGGAAGATGAGCCATCATTTTTCAATGAAAAGGGCAGGTTTCTACACAATGTTATGGGGGACTATCTTATAAACAAATTTAATGCCTGTAAGATTAATAGCATACTCCATACTTATGATAACGGTGTGTATAGGCCGGAAGAAGAAATAATTCATGGACACATGGTCTCTCTAATACCGTCATTAACAGATGCAAAGCGTAAAGAGGTATGTAAATACATGAAGGTTAACCCGTTAACGCCAAAGCGGAAAGTATCTCCCCCGCATTTCATTCCATTTAAGACCAAGATTTATAACCTAAAAAATGATTGTTTTATTGACTATGGGCCCGAATATGTGTTTTTAAACAGGTTTCCATATGATTACCTGCCGGGTGCTGCACCACAGCCCTTAGTATTAAAGACCATTGCGGAAATTGCAGACAACAACCCGGAAGTAATCAGCCTGCTGTATGAGGCTATGGGGAATTGTTTTTACTTGTTAAATTCTTTCCGAGGTGCGGTAATGTTATATGGAAAACATGGAAATAACGGGAAGTCAACTTTGTTAAATATGATTACTCAACTTTTGGGGCGTGAAAATACATCCTTCCTCTCTCTACAGGATACAGCGGAAAAATTCCGCCTTCCCGAGATATACGGCAAGGTTGCCAATATAGGAGATGATATCTCCAGCGCATATTTACCGGATAGCGCTAATTTTAAAAAGCTAGTAACTGGTGAGCCCGTAATGGCAGAACGAAAGGGAGAGGCCCCCTTTGCCTTTAAATCCTTTGCAAAGATGTTCTTTTCAATGAACAGCCTGCCAGCGGTTAGCGACAAGTCCAAGGCTTTCTTTGGGAGAATCCTGCTCATTCCGCTAAACAATGACTTCTCCCGGTCATGTGATGTAGGCCTGAAGGACAGGCAGTGGACAAGGGAAGAAATGGAGTTTTTAACCACTTTAGCAATGGACGGTTTGAAACGATTGAGGAAGCAAGGGGGCTTTACACTTCCTGAAGCAGTTAGAGAGGCTATCAAGGCATATGAGAAGGAAAACAATCCGGTTGCTGAATTCTTAGACGATTTTGGAGATATTGACAGGAAGCCTATCATTGAAGTTTATAACACATACCGCATATGGAGCGCAGACAATGGCCATAAAAACATGTACTCACGTACGAAATTTACACGGGAGGTGTTGAGTTTAAACCCGGGGTATAAGTCTAAAATCGCTAGACATGCATATTATGGGGGGCATCCAGGAAGATGTTTTGCGAAAGATATTTAAAACGTAACGTTTGTTCCGCTTTATTACAGGCAAAAAAGGGAAAAGTGCTACGCCCTTTCCCCAGTAATGGCGCGGAATTGGAGGCCCGCGTTACTCTGTTACTCTTTTTATTTATATATAATATATAGGGTATAGTATATAAGATATATATTATATATAAGATATTGAAAAAAAACGTAACAGCGCAACAAACCCCCCGAGCTCCCACGTCTAAAGGGTTCCGGCGTTACGGGCTATGCTGTGACAAATATATAATAGCGCAACAACAACAGTAACAGGAAATTACAAAAGGAGGAAAAGAAGATATGCGGAGAATAATCGAGTCAATTGAACAACTAACTAAACATACGAAAGAACCTGAAATTAAAGATTTTGGTGTAAAGCTAATAATTGAAATAGTTGAACAGTCCAAAAAAGAAAATAACGCTTCCATTGGCTGCCACCAATAAAGCGTTCGCAATAAAAAAGAGGACTTTCGCCCCTCAAAAACCTTAATGATATTCTATCATGGGAAGGGAGCCTTTGGCAATACAAACTATAGGAGGAAAATATGAACGCAAAGATTAGAGTATCATATACTTACCCATTTGAATTAGAGCAGGTCAAGCACCTCCTGGAGCCGTATACTATCAAAACAAAGGTGCCAAAGGAGCAGAAAGGCGTATATAAAAGGGCATATTTTGAGCTGAAAATAACACCTAGAGACGGTGGAAACCGTTGATATGAAAGGATTTATCTTGATATATCACCCTAAAAATGGTATAATAGATAAAAATAAGTACCCTCAGCATAACGTTGGGAAGCCTTTAAGGGCGTGGGAAACGGATATTTCATATATCGTTACCTACGCCTTTTTTATTTTAAAATTAGTCCACTCTGGACGTTAAACAGGAGGTATTAATATGAGTGATACATCTAACGACAGAACCGTTGCAGACGGTGAAAACCAACCCTTGGACGGGGAAAAGACCTTTACACAGGAGGATGTAAACCGTATTGTGGGGGAGCGTTTAGCCAAAGAACGCAGCAAGATGGAGGCAGACCTGTTAAAAAGGGAGCAAGAATTACAGCACGGAGAATTTTTGCTGATTGCTAAAAGCAAGTTACAGGAAAAGGGATTGTCTTTGGAATTGGTGGAAGCATTGAACACCAGCAGCCCAGAGGCATTTGATAAAAGCCTAGAGATTATGGAACAGCAATTCAAACAAAAAACAACGCAGCCCTCACCAGAAGCCTTAGGGGGTACCGGAAGCCCGGGTAATTTCCCCCGACGGAGTTATTCTTCTACCCAGCAAGATACTTTGCGGGTTGTAATGGGGCTAGACCAAGGAGTGTAATATATGACAATAGATTTAGTTACAAGGTTTGAACCTTATGTAGATGAAATGTTTTCTAAGGAAAGTAAAAAATCATTACTAACTAACCAGGATTTTAATTGGAACGGCGCAAATACCGTTAAAGTATATAAAATCACCACAGCGGAAATGACAGACTATGACCGGGCAGGGACTAAAGGGAATCCTTCAAGGTATGGCCCGCTTCAAGGGTTAGACGCTACAACCGAAGAATTTACTTTGCGCCGTGACAGAAGTTTTACCTTTGCAATTGATAAATTGGACACAGACGAGACTGCAAAGCAGTTACAAGCAGCTTCTGCACTGGCCCGGCAGCTTCGGGAGGTTATCATTCCAGAGGTTGATACATGGGTATATCAGCAAATGTGCGATAATGCCGGGCATCTTCCAACTGCAACAGAATTAACGGACACAAACATTTATGAGCTTATTCTTAAGGCGAACCAGGCTTTGGATGATGCGCTTGTACCGGAAACTAACCGTTTTCTTATGGTTACACCTGCCGTATATGTATTACTGAAGAAATGTAAAGATATAATCCTAGAAACTGATATTGGAAATGATTTAAGGTTAAAAGGGGTTATATCAAATTTAGACGGATGCAGCGTGATTAAGGTGCCTGCTAACCGTCTGCCAAGTGCTTTCGGCTTTCTGCTTGCTCATCCTTGTGCTACAGTGGCCCCTGTCAAGTTGGAAGATTATAAGATTCATAATGACCCCCCGGGTATTTCCGGCTCATTAGTGGAAGGCAGAATAAACTATGATGCATTTGTCCTGGATAACAAAGTGAATGCTTTGTATTATCAGAAGCAGCAATAACGGAGAATAGGGGCGTGTGGTGCATTCCATGCGCTCCTTTTTATATTGAGGTGATAATGGAATGAAACGAATTGATAAATTGTTAATAAAGGCAGCTATCATTACAAAAAGGTTCCCCCTCTTCATGGTTTTGCGCAATGCTACTTTAGAAGAAATAGCCAAGGAGAAAATCCAGAAAAAGCAGGAACATCCCAGCAGGGAGGTTATAGTAATTAATATTGTTCCCCGGAGGGAGAAGATTAAGGAGCGTATGTTTCATGTCGACACGTAGAAAAAGAATAAAATTATCTACACCTCAGGAGGTGCGCAAGGCATTGGCTAGGGTGGCCAATATGGTGCTTAATAATGAATTGGAAGCTAAACAGGCTAATGCTATTATGTATGCTTGTAACATCATTTTAAGTGGCATAAGGACGGATGAACAGCAGAAGAAAATTGACGAGCTGGAAAAGCTCTTAATGGAGCGTGACCAATGAGGATATACTCTGATAAAAATAAGTGTGCGGAGTCCGGACAGTCTAATAAAGTCAACTGTGCGGATTCCGCACACCTAAATATTCGGGGGCAATCAATTTGATGTTCCCTTGTATAGCTAATGTTCTTTGTCAACTGACTGTTTTATGGTTAGAAGCATACCAAATACTTCAAGGATTAGTGTCATTGAATCGTTTGCCAAGATGCTAAATTTAATGAATAGCTCTTCTAGGGTGGTAGTTTCTATGAATTCCCTGTACTCATCCTGATATTTCATGTCTTTTTCTTTAATCAGTTGAACTATTAACCACTTTGTGTCATCAGTCATTCTATTAGCCATTTCTAACACATTAGTATCGGTTTTACTTGTTTTTATATTTTCAGCTATTTTTTTTGCTTCATCGGTTATTTGTTTTTCTCTTTCCTGCTCATTCTTTTTTTGGGCTAACATTCCCATGACAAAGCCTTTGATGATAGTTAAAAAATGTATATCATCAACTTCATCTATGTATCTTTTTAATTCCTCTTTTGTCATAGGTATAATCTCCCTGTGTTTATTATAC
>CATZDY010000086.1 GCA_958417755.1 uncultured Peptococcaceae bacterium | reverse complement strand
AAACAAAGAAAATTGGAAGACGCAACGGATTGATGATTCTAGGGCTGGAAAGAATAATTCTTTGGCTAAGGGCGGAGATGCATAAGTATCTGTGGTATAAAAAAACTTTGAAATCTTTTGGTTTCAAAGTTTTTATTCATTTTATCCAATTCCTCTCCTTTGCAAATCTTACATTTCCCCTCATTTGATAGTCTACCAATTCCTTGGTAATACATAACTCCCGAAAATGGGCTTCTATCGTTCCGTAAAAACGTCCTCCGAATTGCTCCATCTCATACCGGGCAATCTTCATGGGCGGATAAATTCAAATTTGTATCTTCATTATTTGAGCATTCTTTTTAGGGAGGCAGCGTCTAACAAATTCACTGTCTCAAACTTCCCTTTATAAAATACAGCCCAATTATTGAAAACACAAGGCAATTCCTTTGCTTTTTGCAGCGTATCTATTTTAATGAAAGATGTGGGAACATCATTCTCTTTACAATACTGTTTTATCATCTCAACGGTTTGATAGACATAAGGGCATTGCATATCATAATAAATCGTCAGTTTTTTGCTTTCGATTTCTTGCTTTTTAGCATTTTGCGTGAACTTTGGCATCATTCTATGGAAAGAAAGCGAAAGCAGTTCATAGCCATTATCAGTGGTATCAACGACCTCAAAGCCGAATTTTTTCGCAAATGACTGGTCAGAGAGCCACGCTTTTTGTTTTTTTGCTCCGAGCATACAAACGCCGGATTTCCCTTTTTCTTTAGCGTCAGACAAACAATACTCCATTAATGCTTTTCCATACCCTTTTCCTTTGTAATTGCCCAAAACCCACAAGCAATAGATATAATAAAAGTTGTCGCCGGTAATAGGTACCCACGCTGTTTCAAGAGGAGCATATTCAATAAAGACAGTAGCCTTTGCGTTTAACTTTCTGAAAACATGCCCTTCGTTTAGCCGGTCAGAAAGCCATTGCCGTTTTGCCTCAACACCCGGATGGGGCTTTTTACTACGGATAATGCAACATAAATGCTCATTGGCAAGATTTTTGGGTGTTAAGTTTATAAAATTGTCATCCATATGTACCCTCGCTTCAACTTTCGATTTGTTGAGAACAGTTTCTCCGCCTAAAGCGAACAAACCTAACTTGGTTCTCTTGCATTCTAATATTTGCTTGTGGAAATGTCAAACGGTTCATCTCGTGTCATAAATTCATGTCACAGCGCATAAACCTTTTTGTTCATTTGGGCACCAATTGGGTACCATTTTATCCTTTGAAGATTGGGCAGCTTATAATAGAAATGTGATATTCATGGGCTTTTACAGCTGAAAAAAGAGTTTAATCACCACTAAACATTTTTATTTTTTATCACAATAAATCAATTTAATATAATCATTGTATAAATTAAAAAGATATGATGCATACTATGTTTGGTTTTATTTTCTATTATGAGCACGGACTTCAAAACTGGTATGAATGAATACCTGCATTCCAAAAAACAAGAAAGTTATTAAAGGGGTGATACGATGCATTGGTTAGGCAAAACAGCATTGGTTTTGGTCATCATAGGTGCTATTAATTGGCTTTTAGTTGGTTTATTCCAATGGGATTTAGTGGCAGCTATTTTTGGTGGTGAAATCATCAGGGATTCTTCAGTTTTTAGTAGAATCATTTATTCCCTAGTGGGGATATGCGGATTGTATCTCATTCCTTGGATATTCCGTGAAGGTGTAAAAGTAGAGAGTGAAGAATAATTGTATTGGTAAATTTACTAAGAATCTGGATATATCCGGATTCTTTACTTTTTTAAAAAGAAGTTATATATTGTCTTTATCTCCTGACAAGCATAAATATAAATGCTTGACAAATAAAGAAAGCAACATTACAATGAAAAAAATAGAAACATTGGTTTGTTTTTAAGATATATTGTCTAATTCAATAAAAAAATAGGTGCAGTATTACTAAAGAGGGAAGATGGGTGTAAGTCCCACACAGTCACGCTGCCGTAATAGAAAATACAGACAAAGAGGCCACTGAAATTTTGAGGGGAAGGCTGTCTGTATTGATATTCTAGAGTCGGAAAACCTGCCTATCTTAAACGCCAAAAAACTCCACGACGAATTGGAGAGGTGTGTTGTCTATATTTTTGATAGATAAAAGCCTTTCAAATGTTGTTGAAAGGTTTTTTTCATGTATCTGCTTATGTAGAAGAGAAAAACAAGATTTTGTTAAAAGTTTCAGATGATATGTTTTATTTTTAGATTGAATAGGGAAGATGGGTGAGAATCCCACACAGTTACGCTGCCGTAATGGAGAAGCGTAGGCAAATGTGCCACTGAAAGGAAAGCTTTTGGGAAGGTTGCCTTACGCAATGATACCTAAGTCGGAAGACCTGTAAATGATGCCTAACTCCACGGAATAATGGAGGGTGTTTTTTGTTTGTCCATATCTATGAAAAAACCTTTCCGAATAAACCGGAAAGGTTTTTTTTATAGAAAATTCGGCTTAGAAAAATAAATTGCAGAAAGGAGGGAATAAAGCTCTATTGGTTCATTGATTATTTGTTCAACAAAGGGTTCCTCCTTAGAGATTTAAAATCTGCCAAAGTTATGCATTGATAGTTACTTTTATTTTTCTATGTGATTAATTCTTTAGAAAATGGTTGCCATTGGTCTAGTTGATATGGGTTTGGCAAATTGATACGAAATATTGAACCAATGGAAAGGATATGTTGCTTTAATAATAAATATTTAGCGAATAAAGAATTAACTTTTAAGTTTTGTTTATAGTAGATTATTTTGTTATTCAATATATGTTTTTATGTGGTAGATTATCATAAATTCATAGGAAATAGTGGAATGAGGTGATGATATTGCGTAGAAAAAAAGGGCTTATATCAAATCTTATGGCATTAGTGCTGGCTTTTAGTTTGATTTTTAGTCAGGGCTTGGTCTGTTTTGCCTTCACTGGGGAATCAGTAGCAGATACAATGGATATAACCGTGGATAATCATAGCACGACTGAAGAAAGGGAAAGCCTGGAATTAACTGTATCTGAACAATTCAAAGCAGAAGCAACAAAGGCAACCGATATAAGTGTAAGTGAGGCAGAGGCCAGTGCAGGGGAAGAAGTGACCTTGAGCCTGGATATCACTGAGGGATATGGGTTTGGGGCAGGACAGTTTGAGCTGCATTATGATGGAGATAAGCTAGAGTATGTGGGAACAGAAGTGGGAGAGGCGTTAAAAGCGCATGAGGAAAAGGTAGGGGATATCACCCACAATGCAGGTAAGCATACAATCACAATGGGATATGTAACAACCGTTGATTTTACAGGCACAGGCTCCATTATGGAAGCAAGGTTTAAGGTAAAGGAAGGGGCCGAGGGCACAGCGGTTGTGAGTGTTGCGGTTCCAGAGTTAAAAAGCAACGATGGGCAAGACATACAGGCCATAACCACAGATGGTCAAGTAACCATCAAGGAAGCGGCTGCAAAGACAACCAATATAAGCGTAAGTGAGGCAGAGGCCAGTGCAGGGGAAGAGGTGGCCTTGAGCCTGGATATCATTGAGGGATATGGGTTTGGGGCAGGACAGTTTGAGCTGCATTATGATGGAGATAAGCTAGAGTATGTGGGAACAGAAGTGGGAGAGGCGTTAAAAGCGCATGAGGAAAAGGTAGGGGATATCACCCACAATGCAGGTAAGCATACAATCACAATGGGATATGTAACAACCGTTGATTTTACAGGCACAGGCTCCATTATGGAAGCAAGGTTTAAGGTAAAGGAAGGGGCCGAGGGCACAGCGGTTGTGAGTGTTGCGGTTCCAGAGTTAAAAAGCAATGATGGGCAAGATATACAGGCCATAATCACAGACGGTCAAGTGATGATTACCAAAAAGAATACTTTTCCAGTGGTCATATCCGATTTAATGGTAGGAGGCAATGTAACAGCAGATAAGGAAAAGGCTACAGCAGGGGAAACAGTGCAGCTGACAGTAACGCCAACAGAAGGAAAGCAATTGGTGGCTGGTAGCTTAAAAGTAACAGGAACCAGTGGAACGAATGTTGCTTTAGCAGAAAACAATAGTTTTGTGATGCCAAATGAAGCAGTAACAATCACAGCGCAATTCGAAGACGCACCATTGGTTACTCATGCTGTAACAGTGTCTGATTCAATGGTAGGAGGCAGCGTAACAACGGATAAACAAGAAGCTGCAGCAGGGGAAACAGTACAGTTGACAGTAACGCCAGCAGAAGGAAAGCAATTGGTGACAGGAAGCCTGAAAGTAACAGGTAATAGTGGTACCGTCATAGCCTTAACAAGAGATAATCGTTTTATCATGCCAGCAGAGGCAGTCACTGTAACCGCTGCGTTTGAAGATAGGAAAGCCACCCAGGTGTGGTTAGATAGCGCCACAGTAACAGCAGGTGATACATGTACTGTGGGGGTAAACATTGAGGAAGGATCCGGCTTTGCGGCAGGTACTTTTGTAGTGCAATATGATAGCGAAATGCTAGAGTATGTCCAAGCAAAAAAAGGTGCTGCTTTAATGGGGCATGAAGGCATGGGTGAATTTAATCATGATGAAGATATACATACAATAACTTATGGTTATATTACCCTAGATGCATTTATGGGCAAGGGTTCTGTATTGGATATAACCTTTAAGGTAAACGAAAATGCCACAGGAACAACGCCTATTTCTTTACAAGTTACAGAATTAAAAGATGACCAACATCATTTTATCACAGCCAATACAACGGATGGACAAATAGCAGTGACAAAGGATAACACCTATGCTGTGACTGTTAATAGCAGTATGTCCAATGGTACTGTGAAGGTGGATAAGATAAGAGCTGCAGCAGGGGAAACAGTGCAACTGACAGTAATCCCAGCAAAAGGGAAGCAATTGGTGGCTGGGAGTTTACAAGTAACAGGAGCCAGCGGAACGAATGTTGCTTTAACAGAAAACAATAGCTTTGCAATGCCTGCAGAAGATGTAATCATTACAGCAGAATTTGAAAATGTGGCTGAAATAAAATACAACATTACCATTGATGCAGACATAACGGGTGGAACGATCAAAGCAGATAAAACAATGGCTGCATCAGGTGAAACAGTTACTTTGACTGTCCAGCCTGATAGTGGAAAACGCTTGGTAAGCGGAAGTCTGAAAGTAAATGATGGTAATATTGAAGTAAAATCCAATACATTTACAATGCCAGCAGAAGATGTAACCATCACAGCCCGTTTTGAGAAGAAATCAGGCGGTGGTAGTGGTGGTGGCGGTGGATCTTCCAGTTCAAAGAAGATAGAAGAAAAGGTTGAAGAAGACAAAAACCCTGACGAGAATAGCTTGCAAGAAGAAGAGAAGCAGACAGATCTTCCGGAAACCTTAGACAACAACTTATCTGAATATCTAGATAAGCAAAATTACTATCCTTATATCAGTGGTTATCCGGATAAAACCATCAGGCCTGATGCCAATATTACCAGGGCGGAAATGGCTACACTATTTGCCAATTTACTACAACAAAAGGATTCCAATTCCAGTGCATCAAATGAAACAGTAAATTATACAGATGTGAGCCCAGGAGATTGGTATTATGACAGCTTAAAGCTATTACAAAAATATAATCTGCTTCAAGGATATCCTGATGGAACATTTAGACCTAATCAATATGTGACCAGAGCGGAATTCGTCACGGTGGTTTCAAAGTTTACAACCTTAACTTCTAGCAGCAAAACAATGTTTACTGATATTCAAGGCCATTGGGCTGAAAATAACATACTCATTGTGGCGGAAATGGGTTGGATTAATGGTTATGCTGATGGAACATTTAGACCTGATCAAAATATCACCAGGGCAGAAACAGTGACAGTGATCAATAAAATGTTGGGCAGAGTAAAAGGGCCTTTGGACGGAACAATTCCCAGCTGGGTGGATTTAGATGCCAGCCATTGGGCATATGAAGAATTTATGAAAGCAGCTAAATAGAAAAAAGCTATCTTCTGAGGTTTTTAGGTTCAAAAATAGTAGAGGAAATTGTGAAAGTGGAGCAGGATGATATTGAAACACAAGGAAATGTGGAGATATCTCTTGTTCCGCTTTTCTTTGTAATAAGAAACGTGATCAATCTTAAATCTTATCAAGTTTATGGAATTAAAGTATATTAAGATGTTAGTCAAAAGGCAAAACATACTTATATAGAGCTTTAGCATGTATCTGCCTTTTTGCTAACATAGATACTTATCAAATTAAGGGGAACATTTGGAACAAATGGATCGAAAGAGTGTTGTGCTTAGATATCGATCGCCTCTATCTGGCAGGATAGTAACAATGGTACCGCGGCTCATTTTTTTAGCAATTTGAAGTGCCCCGGCCACTGCAGCCCCACTGGACATGCCTGCAAAAATTCCTTCTTTGGTAGCCAATTGTCTGGTGATTTCAAAGGCCTCTTCATCTTCTATGGTGATTTTGTCATCCAATAAATCAGGGTTATAGATTTGCGGCACAATGGCCTCTTCCATATTTTTGAGCCCTTGAATGGCATGGCCCACCACAGGCTCCACTCCTATCACCTGTATATGGGGATTTTTTTCTTTCAAATAGCTTCCAGTTCCCATTAAAGTACCCGTGGTTCCCATGCCGGTTATGAATACATCCAATCTTCCTTGGTTTTGTTGATAAATTTCTGGACCTGTGGTTTCATAATGGGACAATATATTATTTGGATTGCTAAATTGGTTAGGCATATAGTATTTTTCAGGGTTTTCTTTTACAATTCGGTGTGCTTCTCGTATGCTACCGTCTGTGCCTTCTTGGGCAGGGGTAAGAATGACCTCAGCTCCATATGCTTCAAGGATTTTACTCCTTTCTACACTTACACAACCAGGTACTACCAACATAACCCGATAACCACGAGCCGCGCCAATCATGGCCAAGGCAATGCCTGTATTGCCTGAAGTGGGTTCAATAATGATTTTCTGAGGTGTTAAAAGGCCTGCTTCTTCAGCCTTCTTGACCATATAATAAGCAGTTCTGTCTTTGACTGATCCTCCGGGATTACATCCCTCTAACTTAACCAATATTTTTACCTCTGGATTAGAATGTAATTTCCTCAATTCCACCAGTGGTGTATTTCCTATGGCAGATATCACATCCACACTTGTCGCCTCCATAGTGAAAATAAAAGTCTTTTGTATAATATTTAGCTGTATTCGTGATGTGAATAAAGTCTTCCTGCTCTATTTGTGCTATACTTCCAGTGAAAGATAAGAAAAACCCAAGGGAAAGATTTAATTTTTTAAATAAGTACTACAGTACTACAAGAACAACGGATACCTTGGTTTATTCCATAATGTTTGTCATTATTTATCCTTTTTGATATATTTTCACAAACAATGAAGGAGGGGTAATCTAGGTTCATTATCCCTCCTAATTGATAAAATATGATATACGATCATTAAGGTTTAATATAGGCATACCCTTCTTTTTGTTTTAGAACCAATTCAGTGATTCCTGCTGGTACAATGTTAATAAAATCAGGTAATGTATGTTCTGCAATATGATGCATTTTTAAGGCATTCCGGCAAACAGCAAAAGTGACGCCTTGGGCATGTAAACTTTTCATTTTTTCCATCCCCTCATGGGAACTGTTATCTTGGGAAGCATGAAAAATACTAACCCCTGCAGCATTGGCCAGGATTTCGATGGTTACTTTTTCTTGTCCCGCATCATTGATAAAATTTTGGGCATTTGTTAGGGCTACCTTCCAACGTTCCGGCTCACTAACATGAAAAATAACTTGTAATAGATCCATATGGTTCATCCTTTCTGTGGTGATGCATTGCATTGTATAAGAATGTATTGGCCTTTTGCTAGGAAAATCCTAAAATGATTCCTTGGCTCTGGTAAGAAGTGAAAAATCCTGTACGAGTCTTTGGGTAATAGGTCCGGGTTGACCATCCGCAATTTGTTGTTGATCTACTTTGACAACAGGTACAATTTCCACCACTGTACCTGTAAAGAAAACTTCATCAGCTTTTAATAAGTCATGCAATGTATATGGTTCAATGCGAATTCCTAGTCCTTTCTTTTTGGCTAATTCCAGCACATATTGTCTGGTTATACCTGCTAAGATTCTATGATTAGCAGGATGAGTCAAAATAGTCCCATTTTTTACAATAAAGATATTACTGGCACCACATTCAGTGACTGTATTATCCGGTAACACAAATACCACTTCAGAGGCTCCAGCCCGATGGGCGGCATTTTTAGCCAAAACAGCAGCTTGAAGAGATATGGATTTTACATTGCACATTTGCCACCGAAATTCTTTTCTCGATACAATGGCAACGCCTTTTTCATAGTGGCTTGCTATCCGGGGAGGAACATGACGTACTGTAATCAACAGGCTGGGCTTTAGGTCTGCTTCATAAAGGTGACTGCGGTGCGCTATCCCTCGGGTAATTTGTAGATAAACCATGGCTTCTGGTATTTCGCTTTTTTGCAAAACTTCCTTTAAAAGCTGTTCTAGCTCCCTTTTATCCCAAGGTAGATTCATTTCCACTGCAGCTGCGCTGGCTTCTAGGCGTTGTAAATGTTCTGGCAAACCAAACATTTTGCCATCATAGACTCGTATGACTTCATAAATTCCATCACCAAACACATATCCTCTGTCATTGATAGAGACAAAGGCCTCTTCAAAGGGACCTAGCCAACCATTTAAATAAACCAATTCACCCAAAATTTTCATCCTCCCATATCAATATTGATTGCCTTTACCTTTAGGATTTCTTTTGCTTTGTGCACCTTCGCTAATTTTAGTTAAAATAATTTTTATTTCTTTAATTTCTTGAGTATGAATAAAATCTCCTTGTATTTTCTGGCCCAATCTTAAAAGGTTTTCTTCATATTAATTATATGCTTGAAATGCAGTTTGCTTTTGTTCATTTTGAATGATAAATATTAATGATTATATTCATATATTCGTTTATATGAGTGCAAATCTAGCAGAAAAAAACAATATTTTCCTCTTATTTTTATGATTCTAAAAAGTGTTTCATTTTTTTATAATTTTTTTTCTAAATATACGGTTAATTGATATATAATAATAAATAGTTTGACCAATGTTTGGGGAGGGATTTTTTTGTCAAATATATTAATCATTTCATGCGCCAATACAAGGGATACCAATTGCATTGCTTGCTTGAAGTGCTTCAAAGCAACGGAAAGAAAGGATGGGGAGTTTTCCCAGCATGAGGATGAGGTGAAAATCGTAGGTATCACCGGTTGTGGTGGCTGTCCAGGATTGATTATGCCAAAACTTACTTTGGTTATGGAACAAGCTGATTATATGGATCGTGATATAGATGCCATTCATTTGGGGACTTGCATGGTTACAGCATGTAATACTGCAGGATGTTCCATTGATTTGGAAAAAACAGCAGAATTAATACACAAGAAATTTGGTAAAAAGGTAATCATTGGCACACACAAATATTAAAAGAAAATAAAAAGGAGTTCTTTCCATGGAGAGAATTCCTTTTTATTTATCATCATTTTCTAAGTAAATTACTTCTTATTTCTATCTTTATTTTGTATAACTTCTTGGGTTAATACAATTTCTGACAGATAGACAAATTCAATTCCTTGTTTTTTCATGGTAGGAATCATTTCTTTGATAGCTTGGGCCGTTACTTTTCCACCCTGTCCTACATGTCCAATTCCCACGGCAGTTCCTTTTTTGCTTGCTATCTTGCTAAGAAGGTTTAGTTGTTCTTTGATATAATACAGCTCTTTTTCATTGTCAAGAAATACATCCCGCTGGATCCATGGGACGCCCATTGATGAAGCTAATTGGGGAATCAAAGACTTACTATCTGTTTTACTGTCCAAAACAAAGAAATTTTTTTCTTTTGCTATTTTAAGTATGAGTTCCATGATTTCTGGATTTGTGGTAATGGCAGAGCCCATATGATTGTTAAATCCTACAGCATAAGATATGGTAGATAAATCTTTTTCACAAAGTTCTTTGATTTCCTTTTCACTGAGATCCCTGGTAATGGCGCCAGGACCCAACCAACTTTTTTTACCTTCCAATGGTTCCATGGGAAGATGGACAATAATTTGTTGCCCTGCTTTATGGGCCTCTAGCATATGTTGATCTGTATTGTCAAGATTAGGCATGATTGCACAAGTAATGGGAATGCCCATGGTCAGAATTTCATGTACTCCCTCTGTATTATATTGACCAAAATCGTCAATCACAAGGGCTACTTTGGGCTTTACATGTGATGAGGTATCTTTTTGGGCAAAAACCAAGGTGCTTGTTGTAATACCAAATAACAATAAAAATAGCAAGACAAATGGAAAGAAAAGCTTTTTTAGCCACATAAATGATATAGCCTCCCATTATCGTGGAAGAAAACATTGTATTTCATATTGTTTCTTAATGTGAATCATTTATGTAGAATTTTTAGGGTATTTTCCGTATTGAATGTAAAATTTTTAATTTTATTATATATCTATGGTTAATGGATTGGCTTTTGCAAAAATGGCCATGTTTTGCAATGAATATGAAGATAATAAATGATGATAAAGTAAATTGATTTATGTTTTGGGGGAAATTTAAGGGGATAAGATGTCATCATTGATTCATTATTTTGTGAGCAATAAAAAAACATCCACCAATGACGGATGTTTTATTGGTGCGGTCACCGGGACTTGAACCCGGACGGTTGCCCATACGCCCCTCAAACGTACGCGTCTGCCAGTTCCGCCATGACCGCTTGTATGTACATGAATTTCTTTATCCGTACATACGATTATAAGGAACCAAGGGGTTGTTTGTCAAGTGTTAGTATGTATTCCTTTTCAAGAAAACCTTTGTTTATGGTAAGTTGGTACGATAAAAAATATATAATAGAGGATTTTTGATTCTATCTAAGTTTCCATGAGATTAGTTGAGTGTAAATCCCTTTTGTTGCCATAA
>CATZDY010000085.1 GCA_958417755.1 uncultured Peptococcaceae bacterium | reverse complement strand
GGCATCATAAGCTGAGATAATAATGATTGGCACCTCTGGCCCCACCAGGGCCCGTATACGCCGGGTGGTCTCCAGACCATCCAGTTCCGGCATTTTCCAATCAATGAAACAGGTATCGTAATCCTCCCCTTGCAGGTGGGCGTTGTGTACAAGATCTACTGCTGCTTGTCCGGATAAAACCCATTCCGCCTGGATATCAATTTTTTGAAGCTGCTGTGCTGCCTGTTCACAGACAATTTGTTCATCATCAACAATTAATACTTTTAAAGGGGCAAGACTGTTATCCAGCAAGGCGGCGATATCTTGATCGCTTTTCTTAAAAGGCAATTCCACTGTGCAAGTGGTGCCCACCCCTTCTTCACTTTGCACTTCAATACGTCCGCCCATCAAGTTTACGAGATTTTTGGTGATAGACATACCCAGGCCCGTACCGCCATAGCGTTGGGCAATGGAGGAATCCGCCTGTTCAAAGGGTTTGTATATTCGCTCTAAAGCTTCTTTTTTCATCCCAATCCCTGTGTCTGCTAAGGTAAAGCGGATGAGACTGCTTTGGCCCCTGGAAGGGATTTGCTGCACTTCAAGACTGATTTGACCTCCGCTGGCAGTAAACTTAAGGGCATTGGAGGTAAGATTCAGTAAAATCTGATTCAACCGCAAGGAATCTCCCACAAACACGGAGTTTGCATTGAAATTTATCATTTTTTCCGTGAATTCAATCCCTTTGGCCCGGGCTTGGGAATATACGTTTGCCACAAAACTATTGATGATTTGAAATATATCAAAGGGCTCATGTTGAAGAATCATTTTATTGCTTTCAATTTTGGACATATCCAAGATATCATTGATCAACATAAGCAGATGTTTGGAAGAATAACTTATCTTCGAAAGACAGTCCTTGATTTTGACAGAATCATTGATAGAAACCCCGGCAATGGTTGTTAACCCAATGATTGCATTGAGGGGGGTCCTGATTTCATGGCTCATGCGGGAAAGAAAATCGCTTTTCGCTGCATTGGCATTTTCCGCATTTGCCACAGCCTCTTGGAGCATTTGCCGGGATTGTACTTCTTCGGTCCGATTGGAAAACAGGATGATGTATTGGTTTTTATTTTTCACGTTTTTTGCCTGGTAAACTTTAACAGCCATCCAGCGTTTTTCCCCTTTGCCATAGGTATAGGGCACGGTTTTCTCCCACGGAAATGTAGTGGATGGATCCTGCAGCTTTGCTTGCAACATATCCCTATCTTCCAAGGTAAATCCTTTGGCAAATACATCTTGATTTTTTAGTATTTCCTCTGGTGTTATGCCCAGCACCCGTTGTATATTGAGGGCAACATAATCGATTGTCTTATTTGAGGCATCAAAAATGATAAAAGCATCGTCAATGCTTTGGGAAAGGGTATCAAATAGCTGATTCTGATAGTGTATTTCTCGGTTTTGGCGATGGAAAACATATTGTGACAACAAAAGGCCGGCAATCATAAGCAGGACAATCAGGCTTGATCCTATCACTGCAGCATGGTGCATAAATTTAGATGTTTCGCTTTGGGAAACTTTTCTTTCCTGGGCCTCAGAGATAATTGTATCAGCTTCTTGGGTGATAGAATCATATAGTGGATATAAATGGGTTCTTTCGTATTGTTGGATGCTGTCCTGATCCAAATTCATGGTTTCAATGACATGAAGATATTTATTTTGTTCTGTTTTCATACGATCCAAGGCTGCTATTAGGTTTGTTACATTTTCCTTAGGACCAAGATAGAGCTGGGATATTTTAGAGACCAATGGATCTATGGACTGATAAAGTATATGCAAGTCATCCCGTACCAAAAGCAACTCCTCTGGTTCGTGATAAGGCAATAGCCGCTCTGTGCAAAGTTTCATTTCCACTGTATAGAGTTTAATGTCCTCAGCAGCAATGGTTACTTCAAAGGGATGTTGGGAAATGATTTCCGTTTGTTTTGCCAGCTGGTTTGAACTCACAATGGTTCCCACCAGATAAATAAGCATAAACAGGATCAAGAGGATGGTACTGATGAAATTCGTTTTCCTTGCTGTTATGGTTTTACCCGATGGCTTATAGCCATTTTTTTTCATAGGTTTTAACACTCCTCATTCCAGTAAGGAAATGGTTTCAATATTTAGAAAATAGCTGCCTTTTTGAACAACAAGTCTTTTGTTGAGCCTGGGTAGACCTTGCATTTTTTTTGTTGCTTGGCAAGCTTTTATAGAAGATGCTGATATTGCTTTTCTGATTATATGATCATAATCCCTTGAAATCAATCTATTTGTGTTTTGGACCTGGGGTTTGTTATGATTGAGCAGAATATTTCATCACAAAGTTTTAGAAGGCGGGGTGTTGAAGCAGGTGCTTTGTCCAATGGTCCTGACTAAGCTGGGAGTTTGTAAAAAAGAATGGATTGACTGCCTGATGTTTTATGATTCTATGCTAAAGGGGCGAACCCATTGGGTTTGCCCCTTAAAAGTTATGCATTTCCTTTTTATTTATTTTTATTTGATTTAATTGTTTCCAAGGATTTGATAAAAGTAGACACAGCACGTAAATCTTGAACATTCATTTGTTTGACCCTTTGGATGGTATCATTTAACAATTCCCAGGGTGAATCCTTTGCATTTTCTGCGACTTTTCCGGTTAATAGCCACTGGGCTGGATAGCCGTAAACGATTTCGATCAGCTGAGCCAGGGGCTTGGAGATGCTCCCCTTTTTTCCGCTGGTTAACAAGTAAACATAGTTGGCACTAATACCCAATGATTTGGCAAATTCCACCTGTTTTACTTGTTTTTCTTGAATAATCCATCTGATTCGTTGTCCCACTGTGGCCAGATGTTCATGGGGCATTGTTATCGGTTTCGGTTCCAGCATGTTGTTTCGCCTCCTCCATCAGTTGGATATACACCATCAATTCTTTGCGGGATGTGACGTTTAACTTTGCGTAAATTCTGCGGTTATGGGTTTTAATGGTGTTAATAGAAAGACAAAGGATGTTGGCAATATCTTTGGCTGTATGTCCCTCCATATAGAGATCAAAGACAGCCCGCTCTGCTTTGGAAAGGGAGTCTATGTTTTGGACAAATTGTTGGTACAAAGTAGATTGTTCCTGTAAAGTGGTTTTGGACTGTTTTTCTAAAACCTTTGCTTGATCATCCTGGGTGGTCAAAAATTCGATCAAATCGTCAATTTCCGGAATTTTTGTTTTCCAGTTCTTTTCCCTGCTGTCTTTGAGTTGGTTGAGCCCTGCCAGGATGGGATCCACATACCGTTTTCCAATCAAAGCAGAGACAAGCAGGGCGAGGATAAAGAAAAGGATGCAATATACAATCACTTTCCATTGTTTGATTCCAGCTTGTTGCTCGTAATCCCTTTGAGGGATGATGGTAAGCACTACCCATTGGGTGGGATTGACTCCTGCAAGGGTAGGATTTAAGGACGCTCTTTTATGTAATCCCACAAAGGCGTTTTGTTGCTGTACATAGGTATTGAAATAGTGGCCAGTTTTTATGTTTAAAACTGATTCTGTGAACAAAGGGATATAGTTGTTATTACCCTTGCT
Organism: uncultured Peptococcaceae bacterium; assembly: GCA_958417755.1. Lineage (GTDB taxonomy): Bacteria > Bacillota > Desulfotomaculia > Desulfotomaculales > Desulfocucumaceae > CATZDY01. The sequence goes on along the minus strand of CATZDY010000085.1, from coordinate 7,926 downwards.
TGTCATGCCACTGGAAATCTGAATCTGGTTGTGCTGCATAGGGGCTAAGATGCTACAAAGATGGTCGAATTCTGTGTTGGTGCTGGGATGGGATAGCTCGAAATAAAGAGCGCTGATTTCAAAACCGCAAATACCCAGCAAATCTCCATTGGTGCTAACAATGGGAATACAAAGCACCATGACTTTGTCCCAGGTTTCAGGCAAAAGCAATACTTCGGACCAATAATAAAAATGTTCCGGATATTTACGGGCAGCTTCCATTACTTCGTCATAAAAGGGAATATTTTGCGTGTTATATTCCAGATTCCAACGGCTATGCAAGCTGACACCTTGTTCCCGGGCAATGGTAGGAATACCCCGAAACAAAACAACACTGTTATTGACTGGATTGGAAACATTGATATTTTCTAGCTTAAGATATACGCCGCTCCGGGAATAAGGAGCTTGATTGCTGGCCGTATTGACTGTGGCATCCAAGAGCAAAAAAGCACCACTGCAATGAGAGACTTTTAAGGCATTGTCCAAGGTGGTAAAGGTAGCTTGTTGCAAGGTGTAAATGGCCTGGGGATTATCATTAAGTTGGGCAATGGTAAGGTTATTTTTTTGCAAATGGCTCTCAATGACAGCACGGAGATTTTGGGACAAGGCGAGACCCCGGGCAGAAACGGCTTCGTAATGCTGTTCCACTTCTGCTGTGGTGCTATCCAAATAGGCTTGCAGAAGCTTTTGGGTGTTGCGGTCAGCAGCGGAAAAAAAACCAGCAAAGGAGAGAATCATCAAGGTCATGGTAAACAGCACTACGATTAAAGAAGCGAAATAAAGCAGCAAACGTCGGTACATGGTAATACCGGTTTCTCTTGATTGTTGCAAGGCTCCTCGCAGCTTTTTTAGTCGGCTGAACAAACTATTTCCTCTTTTCTATGGCTTTGGGTTATGATTCGTTGAGCATTGATTGCAAGGTATTAAAAGATTTTGCGGCAAGTTCATCTAGAAGGAGATTTTGGTCTTCTCCTAAAGCCACTCGGGATAGATACTCTTGCCGGGCGTTACGCAACACTTCCTTTGCCCTTTGGGAAAACTTTGTTTCCAAGGCAGCGTATTCGTCAAAGTAAGGCGGGGTATAGAATGTATACTCCTCATGCAAAACCTTGGCTGCTTGGTATAATTTCCGGTATGTTGGGTTTTCGATTGTTTCCAAGTCCTGGTCAAATAGCTTGGCAAAGGCGTCGTTTGTCACTGGCAAATAGCCAGCTGAGGTGACAAAAGCGGTATTAATATCCGGGCTGGTAAGCCAACGGGCAAAAATGCTGGCAGCATATTCCTTCTCCGGGGTGGATTTGGCGGCACATAATCCGCAACCCCGTTGGATGACCATTTTCTGACCGTTTTCAAACACAGGGTAAGGAAGGATGTTAAACTCAATTTTTTCTGTTGTGTTGTCTGCATGGGTTACTGTATCCCGGTAATAAAGAACCCCAGCGGAAGAACCTGTGGATGAGATAACTTCCTCTGTTTTCATGGGATCAGAGGCAAAGCCGTCTATGAGGGAAATTCCTCCGGCAATGGCTCCTTTGGCAAAGGGGTCCCATACAGCCTGCCAACGGGGATCATTGAAATTTATCTGTTTTTCAGCGAAAAAATTCCCCCCTAGAGAAACAATCCCAGTCTGAAAATAATTGAATAAATCATTATACATGAAAAAGTTCCTGGCATCCCCCGGCACATCCGGGGTTTGCCCATCAGTCCAGGCAGCATAGCGCAGGGCAGCGTCCAATACTCCTTCATTGGTCAATTGACTTTCCATGGTGACTCCAGTGGCTGCGGCAAAACGATCAAAGGCTGTTTGGTTGATGAACAACAATTCAGTGGATTTGGCAATGGGAAATACCAAAAGCTTTTGATCTAACATACCTTCTTCAATAAAAGGTTGTATATAACCAGAAAGCTCCTGGGTAGTAAAATACGGTTTAAAATCCATCACCCGGTCTGCTCCAATCATGGCGATTGTTTTGGGATATGTGGTAAAGAGATCCGGCAATTCCGGAGATCCGGGTTTATCATGGGCAGCTTCGAACAAAGCTTCTTGGATGGCTGTTGAGTCTGTGACAGAGGTAACATTAATAATTATGCCCTTTTCCTTTCCTTCTGTACGATTGAATTCATAAATCAAATCATTCAGCGGAGACTTGGTTTGACTACCATAAACATGCCACATGGTCAAGGTGACAGGGTTTTGGGGGTCCAGTTTATCCTGGGACCCACAGCCTACAAGCAGTATCAATGAAAGAATACATAGACCCAAAAGTCTGATTTTCTTTTTCATAAAAGCCTCCCTTGATGGCGAATGGTTGTTTTATAACTGAGTGCGTAGTAGATGACAGGCTTCCCCCAAAACTGTTGGCAAAAAAATCATCCTCCAATTCACCCCTTTTCTCCCTTTTAAATCATCCCAAGGATGATGAAGAGGGAAACATTCCTTTGTATAATGGCAACCAAAGAATGCCTTGCTTATTGTATTTATGTTACCATCCCAATCTAACTAAGTAAAGAGTATCGCAGATGAATGTTAAAGGAGGCTTGAAGAATATGCAAGATACAAACAAGGCAAGGGCGCAGTTGTTGAAGGAAGTTTTGGAGGAAATCCAGCGGTTGGATTGGGACAGCTTGCAAGCATTAAGGGCCTTTATTGACAGCCTGGAGGTAACCAAACCCCATAAGCTGGCAAAGGGGGATAAAATCGATGATAATGCCTAACTTTATCCCTGCATTTACCGCTAAGAGCCGAGTGTTTCATGAAGGTTGCAAGTTTCAATTTACCTTTTTCTGTGATATTTGTGAAAAGGGTTATTGCTCCTCTTTGGTTTATGCCAGCAACGCCAGAGAAGCTTTGCAACAAGCAGAAGAGGAGGCCCGTCTTTACTTCAATTGGTGCCCCAGGTGCAACAAATGGGTGTGTGACAAACATTTTAATGAAAACAAAGAGGCCTGTATTCTATGTGCACCGCGAATTTGTGCTGCTTGTGGAGCGTATGTTCCCCAAGGGAATCAATTCTGTATGGCATGCGGTGTGGTCCAGTATGAGTCAAGGAAAAGGGAGGAGTAAACATGGCAGATTTTTTAAGTGGATTGGGTGGTTTGGTCAAGGGTCTTTCCGGGCTTATGCCCCAGGATGATCCTGCGGTTAAAATCTTACAAACCCGCACAGAGTTGGAGAATTTAAAAAAGAAAGAAACAGAGATTTATGCTGCAATGGGGCGCCAAATGGTGGAACAAGGCGGTGGAGAGCAGTTTCCGGAATTGTTGGAGGAATTGCGGGTTATCCAGCGCAATCTTGCGGCAACAGAGGAAAAGGTTCGTCTTGCAATGGAGGAAAAGGAGAGCCAGGAGCAAGCAGAGCAAGCGGCCCGGGATAGTCGGATTTGTCCGGCTTGTGGACATGAGAATCCCGAACAGGCGAAGTTTTGTCAATCTTGCGGCACAAAAGTGGAGACCCAACACCATTGTCCCTCCTGCGGATCAGAACAGCCCTTGGGAACAAAGTTTTGCGGCTCCTGTGGGACTAGGATTTCCTCTTAAAAGCCAGAAAAATTACCAAGGTTTTAAGCCGGGAACCGGGGAGCTGGAAAAAGAGAAGTAGTAGAGGGATATAAAAGGCACTGGAGTTTAAGAAACATGAAACCTTTATCCAATTAGAAACCTAGTTCCTGGAAAAGGGGGTGCAGTCATGACGGCAAAAGAGGTTTATTGGAAAACAATGAAGTTCAATTGGCTTAAGCTGGGTTTGGGTCTGGCCACTATTTTCATTGCTGCAATATTATTGGGTATGTGTATGTTGTTGGGCATGTTGTTCGGCCAACTTGGCATGCTGGTGATGTTCCTGGTCTGGATAGTAGCAGTGCGCGTGGTGCATTTGGGCATGCAGCATTATGTAGGTTATTTGGTGAAAGCAGGGCATGTGGCTATCATTGCCATGGCTGTTACCAGCGGACAAGTGCCTGAGAAACAGGTGCAAGTGGCCAAAGAAATGGTTACCCAGCGATTTGGTACAGCGAATATTTATTTTGTGCTGGATAAATTAGTGAGCGGTGCGGTAAGACAGTTGCAAAATGCCCTGGGACGGGCAGGCAATGCCTTGGACTTTGTGCCAGGAATGGACGCCATGGTGAAAGTAGGAAAAATGTTCATTGGCATTTCCCTCAATTATGTGGATGAGTGTTGTCTTGGCTATACCTTTTATCAAAAAGAACAAACTGCCTTTAAAAGCGCAGCAGACGGGGTTGTTATTTATGCCCAGAATGGGAAGCGCTTGTTGCAGGATGCTGCCATAACCACAGTGGTGATCATCGGAAGCGTGATTGGGGTAACTTTGGTGGTATTTCTTTTCTTCGGTGGCTTGTTTGCTTTGTTAGATTGGCCGGCCATTGTGGCCTTTGTTTTGGCTTTGTTGGTGGCTTTGGTTATTAAAGTGGCTTTTATTGATAGCTGGATTTTGGTGAAAATGATGTCCTCCTATATGGAAGTGGCCCCTGGCACAAGAATTTCCCTGGATCTCTATCAAAAGCTTTCTGATTTGTCGGGTAAATTTAAGGAATTGCTGCAAAAAAGCGAAGAGCAGGAAGATTTATCCAGATTTGGGGACATAGAAATATCTGCCCAGGCTCCAAATCCCACACCAATTACCCCAGCAGCCCTATTCTGCGGGCAGTGCGGAACCAGGCAATCAGCTAATAGTAAGTTTTGCGGCCATTGCGGGGCCGGATTGGGGGGATAAAGTATGGCTACTTATCGTCAGCCTTGTATGCATTGCGGCTTTTTTCTTCACCGGTCTGCCCAGTTTTGTTCCAGTTGTGGCAGTGGGCATCCCTTTGGCTACCTTTGCCCCGCTTGTCATCGTTCTGTGGTCAAGGGGCAGGCTGTTTGCCCGGAGTGTGGCAGCCCTTGTTATGTAAACTGCCCCTTTTGCGGACAACGGACCTTTGTACAAGAATATTGTGAGCAATGCAGTAGCAGTTTAATGATTTTCTGTGCCAACAAACGCTGCGGGGCCAGTCAATTTTTTCGGAATAAAAAATGCACAGCTTGTGGCAAAGCATTGAAAACCACAATACCGGGGATGTAAAGGGGGAAATCTTTCATGCTAAAAGCTTTTACCAGAAACTATGAAGACAATTCCACAGAGGCAGGTTTTCAGTTCACCTTTTATTGTGACATTTGTCAGGATGGCTATAGAAGTTCCTTTATCGAATCAGAAACCTATAAAAAGGGCAAGGGGATCCGGGGGGTGGCCCAAGGAGTAGGGCTTTTGACCCGTTTGTTCGGAGGCCAGGCCAGCAACATTGGCTATTCCCTGGAGCGGGGATCAGACATTCTTTCCCAGCGCTTTGAGGGCAGAAGCCCGGAATGGCAAAAAGAACATGAAAAAGCCTTTGCCATGGCCCAGAATGAAGCCATGCAACATTTCCACCGCTGTCATGCTTGCCAAAAGTGGGTTTGTGATGCGGATTTCAATGAGGATGAGGGGTTATGCGTGACCTGTGCCCCCCGACAAGAAATTGCCGTGGCCCGGGCCCGGGCTGAGGCTATGCAGCGCAATATTGACCAGGCGGCCCAAACCGCCACAGTATGGGAAGGAAACATTGAGAGCAAAACCACCATTTGTCCCAATTGTGGCAAACCAGCGGGATCTGGGGCTTATTGTAACAATTGCGGGACTTCCATGGCCCTGGCCATTTGTCCGGGATGCGGGGCTAAAAATGCCCAAAGCGTACGGTTTTGCAATCAATGCGGCTCCCCCATGCAGGCCCCAGATCCTGCACCCAAACAATGCCCAGGGTGCGGAACCCAGAACCAGCCAGGGGTTAGGTTTTGCGGAAATTGCGGGACAAAATTGGACTGAGACTAAGGAGCATAAAAAAGAATAAATGAGGTGAAAGACATGGCATTTTGCGGTAACTGTGGGAGCAATGTGGCTGATGCAGTAAAGTTCTGTCCTTCTTGTGGAACAACCATTTCCTTAGCAGCATCAGTGGCCAGCACTTCTTCCAACCCAGGGGGTGCCCAAGCCCCTGCTGGACCCCCGGTTTTGGGACAAGATGATTTACGGGATGCGGCGGACAACAAAGTGATGGCTATATTGGCTTATCTCGGCATTTTGGTGCTGGTTCCTTTATTTGCAGCCAAGGAATCCAAGTTTGCCCGGTATCATACCAATCAGGGTTTGGTCTTATTGATTGCAGGCATTATTTATTTGATAGGGGAGACTATTGTAAGCACCATTTGTTATGCGATTTTTTGGCAAATTGGATTTGTGATCAGCACCATCTTGGCCCTTGTGTGGTGGGGATTTTTGGCTTTGGCGATCATTGGGATTATTCGGGCTGTAAAAGGAGAGAAAAAGCCGCTTCCCCTTTTGGGTGGTTTCAAGATTTTATCTTAAGTGTATTGGTATACATGAAGGGAAAAGATGCTGTGTTGGCCTAGAAAAGGATGTCTGCATAATTGGCTTTCAAGATGGTTCCAGGGACTTAAGCTTTAAGACAAATTCAGTATAATGGCCTGCATAAAACAAGGCGCCTTTTTCCTTGGTAGGATGCACAAGGTAATCCCAAAAGCAGGAAGGGAGGATGGGCATGGCAAACCAATATTGTACCAGTTGTGGCACCCAATTGGGGGAAACACAAAATTTTTGTATAGCTTGCGGCAGGCGAATGGGCAGGGCGGCAATTTCTTCTGCCCCGGCAGCAGAGGATGTAGAAAGAAACCAGGTTATATCCCAGCCAGTTCAACATCCAGCTGCCCCTAGGCCAAGGCCTCCCCAGCATACATCTCCAGCCCTTGATCCCAGGCCAGCAGCTCAAAGTAAATATGCACCCATTCGTACGGGCGGTTACCTGGGCATCATGTTACTCATGTTGATTCCCGTTGTGAACATCATCTTGCTCATCCTATGGGCCTTAGGAAGTTGCCAAAAGGTAAATAAACGCAGCTTTGCCCGGGCCACACTGATTTTCGGCGTTATTATCATTGCCCTTAGCTTGGTGGCTGGGTACTTTATCAAAATAGAGCTGCAAACATTGGCCAAGACATATGGCCTCACCCAAGATAAAGGGGAGGAAGCTAACGGCTTTGGTTTGTGGGGCCTGCTGGAAGCATGGAAAAGCATTCCTGGGCTTGGCAATTTGTCAGCTTTGCCAGGGGAATGGGATGAAACGACCTTACGGGAAGCTGGGATAAGTGAAAAGGAAATAAACATGTTGCGGGCTGTGGGACAACAGGACCGACAGGCACTTTGGGACCAAGGGTATTCAGAGGAAGAAACTGACCAATTGTTTCAACTGACGAAAGGGAAAACAGGTTCATTGCTGGGAATCCAGGAACAGAAAAACCCTTGATATCTGCTTGCTTATGTGGATGTTACGCCTAGTTGGATGAACCAATACATAAATATAGCTTTTATTGTGCTGCTATGGCCTCTTAAGGGATTTTTTATGTATTTCCTTTTGAGGGTAAGGCAGCTTTTTTATGCTGACAATGTTCCCTGCCCTATATTATAGATTTACGGCTTTTGGGCAGTGTTGCATAACAATTTGCTATTTTCCTTGCTTGGAAAAAACAATATTACGCACAATTATCCTTTGCTAGTATAGTCCGCAAAGTGGTTGTGATGACAACTTTTATGGTTACTGTGAATTGATTGACGAATATTTGTCTATTTGCTAAACTATAAAGGTAAATCAGAAAAATATTGGAGTTTATGGTGGATATAAACAAAAATAGGATTAATCCCATAAGAAACGATGATGGAAACAAAAAACAGTGGAGGATTGGTTTTAATATAGAAGGAAAAAAGATTGTAAAAGCTTTTGCTGTTTTAAGCAAAAGCTTTACTTGTATACATGGCAGAAAAAGATTTTAAGATAATTTGCC
>CATZDY010000084.1 GCA_958417755.1 uncultured Peptococcaceae bacterium | reverse complement strand
ATAAACGCCGTGTTGGAAAAAGCTTTGACCCAAGGATGAAGAGCAGGTATGATGATGGCCTAATCGGTTGGCGAAAGCTACCCATTAGAGCCCAGGAAACCCTTTGGGAATGGATATACGATGATAAGGATAATCTGCTTGGATTATCCCAGCTGCCACCACCTGATTTTGGTATCATAAAAATCCCCATCGAAAAGCTTTTGCTTTTTCGTACCAAGAGCCGTAAAGGAAATCCTGAAGGACGTAGTATTCTTCGAAGTTCTTACCGCAGTTGGTATTTCAAACGTCGAATTCAGGAAATAGAAGGGATTGGCATTGAGAGGGATTTGGCTGGTTTTCCCGTTTTACGAGCCCCTGAGGGGCTGGACATATGGGATGAGGATGATCCGGATATGACCTCTACCCGGGTAGCAGCGGATAGAATAGTACAAAACATTCGCAGGGATAGCTTAGAGGGTCTAAGCATTCCTTTTGGCTGGGAGCTTATTCTTTTGTCTACTGGTGGTCGTAGACAATTCGATACAAATGCAATCATTGAACGGTATGATAGCCGTATGGCCATGACTGTATTGGCGGATTTTGTGTTGCTGGGGCATCAGCAAATAGGTAGTTTTGCTTTATCCAGCGATAAGACGAAGTTGTTTAGTATGGCCATAGGAGCCTATCTGAATATTATTTGTGAGGTTTTTAATAATAAGGCGATTCCAATGTTAATAGAGTTGAATCATGAACATTTCCAAGGAATCACGGATTATCCCATAATGGTCCATGGGGATATTGAAGATGCAAATCTTGAAAAGTTGGGTACATTTATTCGAGATATGACCGGTGTTGGTGTTCTCGTTCCGGATGAGGGGATAGAAGATTTTGTACGTGAAATAGCCGGCTTGCCTGAAAGATTGGACGAATCCGGACTGCATGATAGAAAAACCCAAGCAAACTCATCGGATAGAAAGAGGCTTTTAGAAGATGATGAAGAGGAGCCGGAAGATTTAGATGAGCAAGAACAGTACGAGGAGGCTAAGAAAAGGCTGAAGAAGGGATGTTCTTCGTGGTGATACGGATTCGAAAATCGAAAAGATTGCCATACCAAAAGACAAAGAACAAAGCTGCCAGGGATGTACTGGACCGCCTTAATGCCTATCTTAATACTGCTGAACCAGAGCTTATCTACTGGCTTACACGTTTGTGGTCACGACATCAGAAGGCGGTAACATATGCCGAGCTAAGGGAAGCCATTTTAAACGGTTATATCAGTGAAAAGGTATTGTATGATTGGCAACAATCTTATATTGATTTTGTGAATGAAAAACTGAAATTGAAATGGCTTAGTGCAGCCAGAGAAGGGGCAAAACAGATTGAATCTACCCACTCTGGCTTTTTATTTGACCCCATGTCTCAGGGATTCAAAAGTTGGGTAGAGGAATACGGAGCCCAGTGGGTGGCCAATGTAATAGCAGATGCACGGGAAGCAATGTCTACTATGATTATGCAAGCATATTCGGGGCAGTGGACGGTGGATGAGCTGGCAAAAGCCATTAGACCAATTATTGGTTTGACAAAACAGCAAGCTGCAGCGAATTTGAAATATTACAGTCACATTAAAGAAAGCCTTTTGAAAAAAGAGCCAACCATGAGAGAGACAACAGCCAAGAATAGGGCTAAGGAAGCGGCGCTTAAGTATGCAGCGAAACAACATCGTCAGCGGGCGCATACCATTGCGGTTACGGAATTGGCTTTTGCTTATCATAAAGGTGCTGAAGAAGGTGTTTTGCAAGCTATAGAGCGAGGATATATGGGAAAAGTACAACGAGTGTGGAGCACAGCTGCGGATGAGATTGTTTGTAGTATCTGTGGGGCTTTGGAAAACGTAGCCATTAGCATGGATGAGGAATTCGATTTTAAGGGTAAAGATTTATATAACGGACAAAAGAAAATCCCGCCTGCGCATCCGCGATGTAGATGTGCAGTACTTTATAGGGAGATAACGCTTTATTTATAACCCGGAATTACTCAAAGAAAGGGATATTGATTATACAATTTTATAAAAGAGTTGAAGTGATGCTATTAACAGATGAATTAATTCAAAAGCTGCTGAATACGAATACCGAAACGGCTTTTAGGGATTATTTTTGAACATAGAATACCCTTTGACGAATGGAAAGATAACAAAGAATTAAATAACATTTAAAAAAGATAAAGAAAAATCATATTTTCCATGATGAAAATAAGGGATATATAAGATTGAAAAACATATGACAAAATCATATTGACATTGCATATAAATTTACACATGATGAATGGGATGAAAAGGAGAGTACCTTATGTCCCAAGTCAATATCAACATCCGCATGGATGAAGACCTGAAAAAAAAGTTTGATAGTATTTGCAGTGAGCTTGGCCTAGAACGTCTCAATACCGAGACGAGGCGGAAATTGAGGAAGTACAAAGATTGAAGAACGACCCGAATAAGGTCATGTATTCTTCTTTTTCTGAGATTTTAAAGGAAGTGCAACCAGATGCAGAGAATGCCATATAACGCCAGATTGGTTGCTCATTTATGAGATAGAAAACAAGGAACTGTTTCTCTATCTAACCAGAACCGGAACTCACAGCGATTTATTTTAATTTTATGGAGAAAAGGGAGCCTGCGTGGGGTTCCCTTCTTCCGTCCCAGGAAGGAGGCGGGGATAATGCAGGAAGGAACCGTAACCGGTAAATTTAAAGTCCAACGCATTGAGAAGTATCAAGATAAACAATTGGTTTTTGGCTGGAGCTATATGTCTCAGGACAATACAGGAGAACAATTGATAGACCATTCCGGCGATATTGTAGATATTGGAGAAATTGAACAAGCTGCATACAAGTTTGTAAAGTTTTGGGGAGAAGGCAGTGATAACCATGAGCGAGGCGGTGTTGCTGTGTTGGTTGAAAGTATGGTATTTACCAAGGAGAAAGCTTCTGTCTTGGGTATTCCGGATGGGACCTTACCAAGTGGCTGGTGGGTTGGGTTTGAAGTAACCGACGAGAAAGTGTGGAAAAAGATTAAAAATAAGGAGTATGCAATGTTTTCCATAGAGGGGACTGCCACTCGTGTTCCTACTCAGTAAAAGATTAGTCAATAAAGATATGAAACATCGGATTGTATCCGGTGTTTTTTGTTTTTAATGAAAGGGGGTGCAAAAGAGGGTTGGCAAACAAACTAGAAAACCTGAGAATCACAAAAGTGGCCTTTGTACCAGAAGGAGATAATCCTAAGGCTGATGTGTTGTTGTTTAAAGCCAAAGATGACAATGAACATGTGGAAGATTCGTTGAGCAGGGAATCTGGGAGTGTAACATCCCAGGATACGGTTTTGAAAAGGGTCTTGGTGGCTATCGGAAAGGCCTTGGGTTTTGAGGAAAAGGAGATTGCTGGGGCATCACTAGATGATGGTACTGAAAGGTCCATCGAATACGGGAAAGGAGGATTAAACTTGAAAATTGATAAAAGCAAAATGACCCAAGAGGAACTAGAAATACTTACAACATTGGAAAAAAAGTATGGAATACAAGAGGATGCGGCTACAATTGTTAACGAGGCAGAAGTGAATAAACGCTCGGCAGAGACGGAATCCGAAAATAGTGTCAATGCGGAATCAATGGGGTCTGAAGTTGATGGTATCTATAAAGGTATTCATCCCGAGATACAGGCGGAGTTGGAAAGGTTGCGTAAATTTGCGGATGAGGCGGAGGAAGGCAAGCTTATTGATATTGCCAAAAGGTATGAAATCATTGGCAAAAAGCCAGCAGAATTGGTACCGGTTTTAAAAAGTCTCAAGGCAGCCGGTGGCGATGCTTATAGTCAAATGATTGCTGTTCTAGATGCTACTGTGGAAGCTGTAGAGAAATCGGGTTTGTTTAGTGAAATTGGCAAAAAAGGATATGGGGAACAGGATGCCTGGGTGGCTATTGAAACAAAAGCGGATGAAATCATGAAAGCTGCTCCTACAATGACCCGGGCGGCAGCTATTGAAAAAGCCTGTGAACAAAACCCTGAATTGGTATATGCCTATGAAAACCAAAGATAAGGAGGAAGAGTAAGTGGGGTATATTGGAACAAGCATAAATGATAGTCCCACCATTGTGGGCAAAGCGACCCAAACCATAATAGCAGGTTCTTTTCTTGCTGCTTCGTTTGATGCAGCAGGTGGTATTGTGGTTGCTGGTGCAGGAAAGAATGCCATAGGGCTTCTATTGCCGGAAACAAATGATGTGGCAGCTGGGGCGGATGTTGCTGTGCAAATCAAGGATATTGGTTTATGGAAAACTGGTGCGGCTGTTGAGACTGGGGCAGAACTTACCAGTGATGCCTCTGGAAAGTGTGTTACCGCAGTAGCTGGCAATTTTGTTACTGCCATAGCCCTTGAAACAGCCAATGCCGCAGAGCAGGTTATTCAAGTTCAACTTTGTAAGTCAGGTTATAAACCGGCGGCAAGTAGCGGGAACTAGAGGAAGGGAGTTATAAACCAATGAAAATGATGAAAAGCAATGCGGGAATCCAGACTGCCATTGCAAAAGGATGGAAACCGAATAATTATTTGACCAATATGAGCATGGCCTATTTCGCTAATCCAGGGGATTTTGTGGCCACATCCATTTTTCCTATTTGTCCTGTGTCGTTATCTTCAAGTTATTACTACAAATTTAGCAAAGCGGATTTAGCCCGCGATAATGTAAGACGTAAGCCAGCCTTTGGCAAAGTATTGCCAGCTGTTATGGGCCAAACTGACGACACCTATAAATGTGAAGTAGATCAGGTTATTGTGGGTATAGACCAAATTGCTACGTTAGATTATCAGCGTAGCAGGGCGCCGGGTGTCGCTGATCCTCGTCGGGCTAAGGTGCGTTTTGCCAGTGAACAGATGCTTTTGCATCAGGATATTATGTTTGCAAAAAGCTTTTTTAAATCCAATGTGTGGACTAATGAATGGACTGGTGTTACTGCCAACCCTACGGGTAAGCAGTTTTTGAAGTTTTCGGACGCTAATTTTGACCCTGTGAATTTTTTTGATGAACGTAAAAAGGAAATCAAGCAAAACGGTCGCCGTACTCCAAATCGTCTGGCCTTAGGGGCTGATGCTTATATTGCCTTGAAAAACCACCCCGATATAATCGAACGGGTAAAGTATACTGGCAGTACTGCAAATCCGGCCATTGTGACCACCCAGGCACTGGCTGCAATTCTTCAATTTGAAAAAATCCTTGTTTTGGAAAGCACCTATAATGCAGGTGGCATTGGTGAAGAAGATATGCAATTTATATGTGATACCAAAGGGGCCTTGTTGTGTTATGCCACACCTAGCCCTGCCATTGATGAACCCAGTGCTGGCTACATTTTTACTTGGGATATGTTGGGGAATGGGGCCCATGTTGCCTTTGATCAGTATGAAGGCGAAAATGGTACACATTCTGAATTTATTGAGGGGCTTATGAGCTCGGATATGAAAAAGACCTCGGATGACTTGGCCATGTATTTTGCAGACTGTGTGTAGGGGGCGTCATAATGGATGGTTATACATGCACAAAAGCTTGTACTATCAGTGGAGTAAAGTATGCTGTTGGTGATGGTATTCCGTCTGAAGTAATTCTTCCCAACCGTGTACGAGCGCTTACAAAACAAGGGTACATATCCCCTATCAAGAAAGAAAAGGCAATAAAACCACAAGGGGATGAAGCTGATGTACTGTCAAATATACGAGATACGATAAATGTACCAATTGTGAGCAAAGGTGAAACCACAGAGGTGTCAATACATCCGGATGATATAACAGCAGCTATATACATTGTGCAGCTCAATGGGGATGAAGCCATTGAAAGTATAAAAACAGTGGAGAAAAAAGATGTATTGTTGTTGGTTGGGGTGCTTGATAGGCGAAATACAGTGAAAGAAGCGGCAAAAGCCAGAACTGCATTGCTCAAAGATGGCCCTGGTGATGCTTAATGCAAAGGAGCTACACTTATAACCCTGCCAAACTCGGCGAAAAGGGAAAGGACAGGATGCGGTTTGAGCTTGGCGATACCATGGTGGAAGGTGAAGCGCAGACTTGCGCTTTGTCCGATGAAGAATATGCAGCTATTTTGGATATTTACCAGGATAAGTGGAGGAGGGCCAAACTGGCCTTAATTGAAAGTATTTTAAGGCGTTTCAGTTATGAAGTGGATACAAGGGTTGGACCTCTATCATTGTCTTTAAGCCAGCGCTTGGAAGTATGGAAGGCAATGTATCAAGAGTTAAAAAAGGAGTGTGCCGGAGCCTGTGTGCCCAGTTCTAAGCTTATGGCTATTGATGGTGAGCATTATTTTTATGCTGGGATGATGGAGAATAAAAATGCTAGCCCCAAAGGAGGTGGGCGATTTGTACCTTAGGCCTGGGAATTTGTTCAAGGATTTTAGGGTGGAGAAAAAGGAGATTGCCATTAATTTTCGGGGTAGACCAAAGGGTGGCTATGAAGAATCCGGAGATTTTTTAAAAGCTGTTCTTGCGAAGGCCAGTCCGGAAGAAAAAGAACGGTGGAAACAAATGCAGCATCCTATTAGTCACACAGTTGTGCAAAAGGGCAGCCCCAAAGCAAACCCGGAGGATCGCCTTATCTTAGGGAATAGAGTATTTCTTATCCAAGGGTTGGATGAATTGGGCTCTTTGGGACTTTGGACGATTTATTATGTGGAAGAAAGGTTTGATGTCCGTGGATATTAGGCCTGCAGTAGATAGGATTGTAAAGAAGATTTATGGTAGAGCTGAGGCGTTATCTTTTCAAGCAGCCAATGAGTTAAGAAACAGCGAGCTCTCGGTATTGCGGGGAAAACGTTCAGGCCGTGTATATAGGCGGCCTGCATCTCGAAGAAAATATACGGCATCTGCTCCCGGTGAACCTCCGGCAGTGCGAAGTGGTATTCTTCGTTACAGTTGGGGTTCAAAAACATCATCCGTTAGGGCGGGAAAAACGTTAATTCTAAAACCATCCATTGCAACCAGCATAAAATATGCGGGATACTTGGAGGATGGGACTAAGAAAATGGCTCCCCGGCCCTATCAAGATAAAATCATTGAACATGCAGTGCCCAGGGTCTTAAGAATATATAAAAATCTGCACAGATTATAGGGGATAGCCATGGCCTTACTTAAGTACATGAATCAAAGCGTTTTTGATACCAATAAAGTGCATAAAGGGGATTTAATCAGAGCGAAATATATCTCTTGGCCTAATGCCAGAAATGGCATTGTTACATCAGTGAATGATAATAAGCTAATGGTATTGTTTTTACCTGACATTGGGAATGTGACCAATTATTTTTTTATTTTAGCAAGTGAGGTTTTAGATGCAAAATGGGCGGTAACATGGACCACGGATTTCGCATCAATACAGGTGGAGGGAGACTTGTAAGATGACATTGGAGGAACTGGTCCATAAGAGATTCTTGGAGAGTCGGGGAATTTCCAGCCAACTGGCAAGGTTTAACAATGCTCCTGCGGTTTTTTATCAATATGCGCCAGGTGACACAGCTCCCGGATGGGAAGGAAAACATCACTATCCCAGGATAGATTATGTGTTGGATATGCAATTTAGCCCCGAACGCCAATCCTCCGGGCTTATGACTGTAAACATTTGGTGTGATGATACCCAAACGGAACCGGAAAATATAGAAATGGAAGTTCGTAGTGTATTCCGCGATTTATTTATCCAACCTACTGGACACGTTCCTTTTTGTTTGGCCTGGGTACGTTCGGATGTGTTTGAGTATACCATTCCTCGTAAAGATAGCATGATGTATGGTATGACAGTAGTATTCGATGTGTTGGCTTTTCCTTGTCATGAGACCTCTGATCCGGATCCTGTTTTGGCTATGAACCGTTTTATCAAAGATTATTGTCCTCAAGCCCTTGTCATAGGTTCGGATACAATACAAGAATTCTTTACCGCCGGCGCTAATAAGCCGGCTTTTTACTTCCGCCTTTTGACCATATCGTTGGCAAAGGAAACCAACACCGTGGCTTGGGTGGATGCGGAGATTGCCGGACATGTGTTCGCACCCACAGCAGGGGATAGAATCCGTTGGCTAAGGTCTTTTCACGATATCTTGGCATTACAGGGTGAAGTGAGGATGCTTGATTCATCCCCCATGTTTTTGCGAGGCGTGAAATTGGATAGTCGGGCGGATTATTTGATGACCGGGCAATTACTGTTGCAAGTACATTTCGGCCTTTTAAGAAGACACCCCTGGGTACACAAGCTCAACAATGCATACATCCGTTAGGAGGTGGAGTCATGGCCGGTTTTTTTACAGAAGGGGAAGAGAAGATAGTTCCGGGTGTATATGTCCGTTATGAAGATGTAACAAGTTTATCCCAAGGTAAACAAAATGGTTTACCTTTTTTCACATATTACGGGATTATGGAGTCTGAATATCGGTTATTTGTCGCTGCTTCGAAACAAAAGGAACTTTCCTTTCCTTACTCTCTGGCATCAGAGGATAGTTATTATGAAATATCCGAGGAAGAATGGAATCAAGCAGGGGACAGTTGTGATTTGGCTATTGTAGGAGCAGATGAAGGCAATACTTTTGGCTATATGCTAGCTGGTGAGTCCTATTGTGGCCAAAAATAAGAAGGAGGGGTTAAGGATGAATCATAAGTTAACAGAATACATCAAGGAAGAGCTTGCCGCTGCAGCCGGACATTTATTCGAAGGCAAATATAAGGCGGAATGTATCATTGCCGCCCTTACCATAGCCGGTGTTACCAGTGCAACAGTAGGGCAAGCGGAAAAATTGGTAAAGAATTTTCTTAAGAGGGAAGTGGAATAATGGCTGGCTTTTTTTCCGTAGGTGAAACCAAAACCCGTCCTGGAGTATATACAAGGTATGAAAATATAGGCGGTGTACCATTGGCTGGTGCTGTAAACGGCATCGGGGCGGTTATCATCAAAGCCAACTGGGGGCCGCTGAACCAGGTAGTTGATTTGGATAGTTCAGTAGACCATAAAGATATTTTTGGCTCTGAGCTTACTGTGAATATAATTGATGAAATATATGCCGGCGGGGCTTCACGGGTCAAAGCTGTTCGTGTTGGTGGTGGAGGGACTAAAACGAGTATCAACCTAAAAGACAGTTCTTCCGATGCTGGTGTTGATGTAGTAAAGATAGAAGCAAAATATCCGGGCTCAAGAACCTTTACTGTAACAATTCGGGAATCCATTATGGATACGGAAAAGAAAGAGTGTATTATTTTTGAAGGCACCAAAGAATTTGAAAAAGTAACCTTTGCGGCGGGTGCAACGGAGCCGGCGGCTCTTGTGGCTGCTTTTGCCAAAAGTGCAAATTTTATTGTGACAAAGCTTGCTAACGGAGACGGTATGATGAAGTCGATAGCGCAACAAGCCATGATAGCAGGCACCAACCCCGATGTAACAACAGCATCTTATAGTGACGGATTCTCGGCCCTGGAAGCAAGCAAATGGAATGTATTGTGTGTAGATACGAATGATTCGGCGGTTCATGCATTGATGCATCCTTTTATCCAGCGTATTTATCAGGATGGAAAGCTGGTGATGGGGGTTGTTGCAGAGAGTAATTTGATTGACTTTAATACAAGGTTAACAAACTGTGCTGCTTTTAATGATGAGAAAATGCATTATGTATTAAACAGCTGGTATGATGCTTCTGGCAATCTTTATGACGGCTATAAGGCTGCCGCAAGACTTTGCGGTATGATTGCCTCTGTGGCGTCTAATGCATCATTGACCCATTCGGTAATCCAAAGGGCTGTCAGTTTAGCTGAACCCTTGACTAACAGTCAAATAGAAAAAGCCTTGGGTAAAGGAGCCCTTTGCTTAACTTTAAATGCCAATGATCAGGTATGGATTGAAAGTGGTATCAACACCTTGGTTACTCCCAGTGGTGACCAGGATGAGGGATGGAAAAAGATACGAAGAACCAAAACAAGGTTTGAATTAATGGACCGGATTGTGGCTACAACGGATCCGTTGATTGGTAAAGTGAATAATGATGCAGACGGACGAGCGACTTTGATTGCAGCAGCCCAAGGGGTTATCAATGCTATGATCTCTGAAAGTAAGCTTTTGAATGGCAGCACAATTTATGAAGATTCTGCAAATCCTCCAATGGGGGATAGTGCCTGGTTTATTCTTGCCATTGATGATATTGATAGTATTGAGAAAGCTTATCTAACCTTCCAATTTAGATTTGCACCTGAATCTTAAAAGTAAGAAGAAACAAGTATAAAGGGACGGTGGCATGTATGGCAATGATTAATACTAGGGGGCCTCAAGATACCCGAAAAGTATTAACTGGCAAAGATGGTGCTTTGTATAACGACGAAGGGGTGTTATTGGCAACTGTGGAAACTTTTCAGACCCAAGTGAATGTTACAAATGCCAAATATCAGCCTTTGGGAGATTCCCAAGAACACGAGATATTCCAATCTTATTCTGTAACGCTTAATTTTACGGAGATTATAATTGAAGATGGAACATTTATCCGTGAATTATTTGCAGCTTTCAAAGATAGAGTAATGCCCAGTTGGAATTTTCAGGGGGTGCTTAAAGCCCGGGATGGCGGTTCGGAAGAACGGATGATTTACCGGGAATGTGTGCCCAGTGGCACGATAGATTTACAAAACTTGACGATTGGCGAAACCATAAAAAGAAAATGGAGTCTTTTTGTGAATAATCCGCCAGAACTACAAAAATTATTGGAAGCATAGAAGGAGGATGGACCTAATGTATGATGAAAAAATCGAAGAAATAGAAATGACGGAAGAAGAAAATAAGGCACAATTAAAACAGTTTGAAGGGGATATTTTAAAGGGATTATTGACTGCTGCTGCTTTTAAAGAAGATGAGGAAAATATAAAAAGCATTGAGATATCCCGGGGAGGAATCGTGTTGTTTTCCTTTAGGGTAAGGCCTTTATCTGAAGAAGAATATGATTTATGCAGAGAGAAAAATACAAAATATGTACGGAATAAGCAGTTGGGCATTCAGTATCCTGAAAAAACGAATAAGGCTAGATTTAGAAGTCAGCTAATTTATCAAGCAACAGTAGAAGAAGATCGAGAAAAAGTATGGAATAACAAAGAATCTTGGAAAGTCGTTGGGGTATTAAACGGAATTGACTTAATTGATAAGGTATTGCCTGCAGGAAAGAAAAATGAAGTGATAGATGTGATTGATAGAATTAGTGGTTATGCTGAAAGTGTGGAAGAAGTAATAAAAAACTAATCGATGCTGGGGGAGAATCTACTATGCTTCATCACATTCTGCATCGGCTAAAAATAACACCGGATGAGTTTTACAAGAAACCGCCCGGTGTTCGTTCTTTTATTAGAGCTTCTATGCGAAAATGGGTTGAAAGTTCTTCTGATAAATGATAAGCATGATGTATGCCTTGGAAGTGAAGGATTAACTCTCAGATAGGATAATATCTCTAGAAAACTTCGCTAAAAAATAAAACCACAGCCCGGATGAGCTGTGGTAAAATAGTAGCGGAGTTACCGCTTGGTGGTCAGTCACTTCCCTGTA
>CATZDY010000083.1 GCA_958417755.1 uncultured Peptococcaceae bacterium | reverse complement strand
TTTTCGCTATCAATTGATGATAAAAAATCCGGCTCTGTGCAATTTTTATGCGCAAACCTACAATACTGGGGCCTATTTTCAATAAAATAGGGGCTAACCAAAAAGAAGGTTGGCAAAAAGAAAATAAAGAAGTAAACAGGTTGCTCGTTGAGCAACCTGTTTTGATATCCAGACAACTAGAATTTCACTGCAAAACTGGATGGGGATTGCCCTTGTTTTCTGCGGTCTTCCTCCTTTTTTGCCTTTTCCCCTGGACCAATATTCCTTGGGATGCTGGTAAAGGAAAAAGTGGGGCTTATGGCTAACATATACATAGAAATGGTTTTACCTTGCCCTGTGGATAAGGACCATGGGTTTGGCAAGTTCAGGG
This sequence comes from uncultured Peptococcaceae bacterium, assembly GCA_958417755.1. GTDB lineage: Bacteria > Bacillota > Desulfotomaculia > Desulfotomaculales > Desulfocucumaceae > CATZDY01. The sequence goes on along the minus strand of CATZDY010000083.1, from coordinate 11,405 downwards.
CCTTGGCATATTGTTGTCCTTTAAGGCAAAGGTTTTTAATATGAGAAAGCGCTGAAAAAAGGGAGAGATGGGTTTTGAAAAAACGAAAGCAATATATTTGGTGCTTTGCCATAGGTGTGATAGCCCTTTTTACAGCCTCTTTTGGGATGCTTCATAATAGCTACAGCGTGATGACTAGAGATTACTACGAGGTGACCGGCAGCTTTGGCGAAGACATAGCACTGTTATTGGCTGCCAATTTTAAGCTCACAGATGCTGAATTGGATCAGCTGCTCCACATGGATTTTAAAGCAGCAGAACAAAGTCCTCCAAACAAGCGTTTAAGGGAAATGGTGGAGGGGCTCAGTTTTAGCAGTGAAGTAAAATATGTGTATGTAGAACGCAAATTAACGCCCAAGCAGGTAAAATATTATGTGGACAAGGACACAGCGGACTTTTATGAAGCTCCCTTGGGTACTCCTTTGGACTCTGTTTGGCTTTTAGATGTGCTTTTGGCAAAGGAGGATATGGAAAAGGTAGCCACGCCCCAGCGGTATGCTGATGATTATCAAGATGTGTATCGGTATTCTTATCTGCGGCCTGATTTTGCGGACTTATATGACAAGCAAGCGCCTTGCCATGAATTTACCAAGGATGAATGGGGTACTTTGCTCAGCGGGTTTGCGCCTTTGTATACTGTGGAGGGTACTTTTGCGGGTATGCTTGGGGTGGATTTTGAGATTAAAAAATTTGTAGAATATCGCCAAGCTACCTTTTTCCGGTTGTTATTGGCCTTTGTGCTTACGAATCTGTTTGTTCTTTTTCTGTTCTTTCTTGCCTATTGGGCTTATAAAAAGGAGATCAAAAATACCTTATATACGGATGCCCTGACTGGGGTTTATAACCGGAAATACATGGGCGAGATTTTAAGTAAACGCATGGCGTCTTTGAAGCACCCGCCAGCTTATGCCATGGTGGCCATGGCGGATCTTGATCATTTTAAAGCAATCAATGATCTTTACGGGCATTTGTTCGGGGATCATTGCTTACAACAAACAGCGGTCATATTGAAGGAAGCCTTTGCTCCTTATCCTGGCAGTGTGATTCGCTTTGGTGGAGAGGAATTTTTATGTGTGGTGGCAGTGAAAGACCAGGAGACAGCCCAGGGGATTTTAGAACATTGTATCACCAGGGTACGCAATATTGATATGCAGGGCCGGGCCATGCAAATGACCATTTCCATGGGAGCTTGTCTTATCCCTTATCAACAATTCCTTTTACGCATGGACGGTCGTTATGTTCGGAAAGCGGATCAGTGCATGTATCACGCCAAGGAAAGGGGTCGTGATCAATATCAGCTTATTCTTTGTGATGGCAGGGAGGAAGGGGAATGAAAAAAAGACAAAAGCCCGGAATCACCAAAAATGATTGTTTGGTGGCCAGCCTCACCGCTGCCATTGTCATATGTTCAGTATGTTTTATTTCCTTTCTAAACTATCAGAAAACATGGGCTAGTATTATCCAAGGGTATCAAAATCAGTCCATACGGATTTACCATTGCCTGGATGATTATATCTTTGTGGATATGTTTACAGCAATCAATACGCCGGAGGATATGCAAAAACAAATATATCTGGAAGTACAAGATAAGCTTAAGACCATTCGGGACGCCATGGGCATCCGCTATCTCTATACAGCCAAGGTGGCGGATAATGGGCAATACATTTATGTGGTGGACGGGCTCTCCAGGGAAGCCGGGGACTTTGCAGCCCCCGGAACTCCCATTGAACAAGAAATCATTCCCAATATGAACAAAGCTTTGCAAGGGGAACAGGTGCTGCCTGACAAGATGCTGGATACCCAGTGGGGCAAGATTGCAAACGCCTATTTTCCCATTCATGAGAACAGGGCTGATAGCAAGGTAATTGGTGTCATTGGGATTGAATTTGATATGGAGGAGCAGGCTGCTGCCTTGGATGGTATAAAAACCTCTGCTGTGGAAACAACAGTGATTTTAACCATCCTTGCTGTCTTGCTATCAGTCCCCTTGTATCGCCGGATTACCCGGATATACCAGAAGGCCAGCAGGGCGAAAAGCGACTTTCTTTCCAATATGTCCCATGAAATGCGGACACCTCTCAATGCCATCAGTGGGATGACCTATATTGGCTTGCAGGCTGTCCAGGATGAGGAAAAGGTGCGGGATTGTTTGGTGAAAATTCAAAGTTCCACAGCCTATATGACCATGTTGATCAATGATGTGCTGGATATGGCCCGGATTGAAAGTGGAAAAATTCTGTTGCGGGAAGAGGATTTTCAACTGACAAAACTTGCGTACGAACTTTTGACATTACTGCAATATGGGGTGGATGCAAAGGGGATGAGCTTCGGCTTAAGCAGGTATTGGTGAATATCATTGGCAATGCCATGAAATATACGCCAAAGGGAGGAAAGATAGGGGTTACCATCCAGCAGATAGCAATGGATGAAACACACACCAAGGTATATTTTCAGGTGGAGGATACGGGGATTGGTATCACGCCAGAGGCTTTAAAACACATTTTTACTGCCTTTGAACGGGATAAGTGGGCCCGGGACAATCAAATCCAAGGCACAGGACTGGGTCTTGCCATTGCCAAGGAACTTGTGGAAAAAATGGGTGGTTGCATGAAAGTGGATAGTGTGTTGGGCAAGGGTAGCTGCTTTTTCTTTACCATTTCCTTTGAAAAAGCCCGGGAGCCCAGCCCAGGGGTTGAAAAGATGCCAGAACCAAACCATAAGGCAACCGCTGGGGCCAGGATTTTATTGGCAGAGGATAATGATTTGAACCGGGAAATTGCCCGGGCTTTATTGGATATGCAGGGATATCTGGTGGAGGAAGCTATCAATGGAGAACAGGCCCTGGAGCTGTTTCAAAGCCGTCCAGCAGGTTATTATCAAGCTATTTTGATGGACATCAAAATGCCCATCATGGATGGCTACGAGGCTACGGAGAAAATTCGGCATGTGAGCAAAGAAGGGGCGGGAATCCCCATCATTGCCATGACTGCCAATGCCTTTGACGAGGATGTTAAACAAGCCAAAGAAGTAGGGATGAGTGCTTACCTTGCCAAACCCATTGACCCTGACCTTCTGGCCTGCACTTTGGAGCAGTGGATCCTGAAATGGCGAGAGGAACTGATGCTTGGCGGACTGCTGTAGGTGTTATTCCTCGCTCAAGTAAAGGCCAGAATGGGGGCAGCTTTGTCTTTCCCGTGGCTGGGAAAGAACAGCATGTATTGTGCGGTGAAATGATGATATAATCATGCCATACTGTAATGAAGTGAGAAGAAGGGATACGATGAAGAAATTGCAAAAGCTTTCTTTGGCTGCCTGGATTTTTATAGGTCTTGCCTTGGGAATTTTGGTGGGTATGGGGCTAATGGGCCATCCGGAGGTAGCCCGTATCTATTTCAAACCCTTGGGCACGATTTTTTTACATTTGCTCCAATTCATTGTGGTACCCATTGTGTTGTTTTCCATTATTATGGGGGTCATTTCTTTAAAAGATATCCGGAAAGTGGGTTCCATTGGCGGAAAAACCGTTGGTTTTTATTTATGTACCACTGCTTGTGCGGTGAGCATTGGTCTTTTGTTTGCCAGCTTGTGGCAAAGTCATTTTGCAGTATTGGAAACCAGTGATTTGGTGTACGAAGGGGTTGCCTCCATCAGTTTAATGGATACTTTGGTGAATATTTTCCCTGCCAATATACTGGCTCCTTTGGTGAATGCCAATATGTTGCAAGTGATTGTCATTGCTTTGTTTTTCGGTTTTGGCATTATCTTAGTGGGTCCCAAAGGTGCTCCGGCAGCCGCGTTGGTGGAAAGTTTGCAAGAGATTTCTATGAAAGTTATGACAATGATCATCAAGCTTTCGCCCTTGGGGGTGTTTTGTTTGATCATTCCAGTGGTGGCGGAAAACGGCCCCGGAATTTTGGGTTCATTGGCCATGGTTTTAGGGGTTGCCTATTTGGCCTATTTGGGCCATGTTTTGGTGGTCTATTCTGTGGCAGTCAAAGCCTTGGGCAAGGTTGTTAGGGACTTTTTTCAAAGGTATGTTGCCTGCTATGATCTTGGCTTTTTCCAGCGCTTCTTCTGTGGGAGCATTGCCTTTGAATATGGAAGGGGTGCAAAAACTGGGGGCTAGAAAAGATGTGACCAGTTTCGTGTTGCCTTTGGGTGCCACCATCAATATGGATGGTACTGCCATTTATCAAGGGGTTTGCGTGGTATTTATTGCTGCATGCTTTGGCATCACCTTGACCTTGGGGCAGATGCTTACCATTGTGTTGATTGCTACCTTGGCTTCCATCGGCACAGCCGGAGTTCCTGGGGCTGGGGTGGTAATGCTGGCCATGGTTTTAGAGAGCGTGGGCCTTCCGGTGGAAGGGATTGCTTTGGTGGTGGGCATTGATCGCATATTTGATATGGGGCGCACCACAGTGAACATCACCGGGGATGCGGCCTGCGCTTTGATTGTATCCCATTGGGAGAATCAAAAGGATAAGAGCAAATCTTTGCAAAACACAGCATCATTATCTTGATGATAATGCGCTTTGCCATTTGAGTTTGTGTATTCTTTCAACCTTATATGATGAAACAATGCTGATGTTGGAATTGTTAAACTATGATATAGTGAAACCAATTATGAAAGGATGGGGAAAAACTTTCTGGATTTGCGGTTTTGTAGCATATAGCACAATCAATGAATTGCCAATTCCAAATCCACTGCCAAAGGTGTTGTCTTGGGCTGATTGGGCTTACAACATGAGCAAAGGGGGGAGGGAAATGGGGAAAAAATTAAAAATGCTGGTGGTAAATGCTATGGATGCGCATCGGGATATGCTTAAGCAAACCTTTGCCGAGCAATTTATTATCCTAGAGGCGCAAAATGGTGTTGAAGCCATGGAGCTGCTGGAGCATACTCCGGGCGTAGCCATTGTTCTTTTGGAGCTTTGTAGGACTGTGCCAGATGGATTGGATATTTTGCGTTGCATCAAGGAATCCCATTTGGATATCCCTGTGTTGGTTATCACAACAGATTTTAAGAAAAGTGCCTATGAATTGAAAGCACTGGAGCTGGGGGCTGAGGATTTTATTGACAATCCGTACAACCAGCCCATATTACAATGCCGAGTACGCAATGTTTTGCGACGAATTGAACTGGAAAGGCAGAGAGCGGAAGCTGTGTTGGCAGATAAGTTGACCTATGCTGCCAATCATGATCCCTTGACCGGGGTTTATAACCAGCGTCGGTTTTATGAAGCAGTGGAGGAAATGCTCCAAGCAAATCCTAAGGAAGACTATGTGTTAATCCGCTGGAATGTGGAACGTTTTAAGCTGATCAATGATTTGTTTGGCAGTCAGATGGGGGATAAAATTCTGCGGGGTATTGCCCAGCAAGGCCAGGCCTTGACCAGTGTGGGAATTTTCGGACGCCTGGAAGCGGATCATTTTGCTTCTTGTTTTCCCAAAAGGTTTTTGAATATTGAAGAGATTGCCGGGCAACTGAGACAAAGATTTGCCCTCCTAAATGACCAATATGATGTAACCATTAACTTTGGGGTTTATGAGATTGATGATAAAAATTTGCCTGTATCCCAAATGTGCGACCGGGCTAAATTGGCCTTGCAAACCATTAAGGGCAATTATTTAAAGAAATATGCAGTGTATGATGATTATTTGCGTCAAATCCTAATGGAGGAACAAGAGATTGCCAGTGAAATGAATGGAGCCCTAAGAAAAGGCCAGTTTGTCATTTATCTGCAGCCAGTCTATAGTCTCTCCAAGAGGGAATTGGTCAGTGCTGAGGCCTTGGTGCGTTGGGAACATCCCCAAAAAGGTCTGATTGGCCCCAATTTTTTCATTCCTTTGTTTGAGAAAAACGGTTTTATCACAGAATTGGATTATTATGTTTGGGAACAAGTTTGTCGTTATCAAAGGGAGCGTTTGCAACAGCATAAAAGTCTTTTTCCCATTTCAGTCAATGTGTCCCGACGCAGTCTCTATGATCCCAAATTGTATGAAAAAATCATAGAGCTCATTGATAAGTATGGCATTGAACCCCGGTATATACGTTTTGAGATTACAGAAAGCGCCTATGCGGATAATCCCGAGCAATTGTTGCGTACCATGGAGGCTCTGCAAAATCATGGTTTTACGGTGATGATGGATGATTTTGGTAGTGGTTACTCTTCCTTAAATATGTTAAAAGATATTAATGTGGATATCCTAAAAATCGACATGAAATTCATGGAAAATTTTGAAACCTCTAACCGAGCGGGCAATATCTTGACCTCTGTGGTGCGCATGGCCAAATGGCTGAAGCTGATGGTGATTGCCGAAGGGGTAGAAACCAAGCTGCAAGAGGATTTTTTGCGCAGCATTGGCTGCGATATTATCCAGGGATATTATTTTTCTAAACCCCTGCCCATTGGGGAGTTTGAAAATCTCATTGGTACAGAGAAAACCATGGGCGCTGTTCCTTTGCAGCTTGAGGCGGATGTGGGGGATTTTGATTCCCTATTCAATGGGAGGCAACTGATAAGCCGGGTGTTCAATAGCATTGTGGGTGGGGTTGGCATTTACGAATTGGAGGATGACCGGCTGGAGGTATTGCGGGTCAATGACAGTTATTACGATATCATGGCTTATGATCCCCAATCCTTTTACAATGAAGCCACCAATGTGTTTGACCAAGTGCATCCAGAAGATAGGGAGGTATTGCTGGAGGCTTGCAGGCGGGCTGTCCGGGATAAAGGGGCGGATAAGGTACAGTTGCGCCGTCGCCGCCATGATGGTAAAATGCTCTGGCTTGATGTGGGCATTCGTTATCTCAGTGAATCCGGGGGCAACCAAACTTTGATTTGTTTAGCCATCAATGATATCACAGAGCAAAAAGAGCAAGAAATAGAAATCTGGCGCAAAAATAAGGAATTGCTGCGGCATTATCAATTTTTGCAGGCCTTGTATCAAGCAGTACCCTGCGGAATTGTGCAATTTGCGTGGGGGGAAATCCCCAAAGCCATTGATTTTAACGATGCTTGTTGGCGGATTTTTCGCTATCCGGATCGGGAAAGCTGTTCAGCTCTCATGCAATTGCCTGCCCATACAGTGATTGTGAATGAAGACAAGGAACGATTCAATCAAGCCCTCAGGCGGGCAGTGCAAACAGGAGCGTATGAAGTGTTTGAGACCCGTATTCGCCGCTATGACAATACCATTGGCTGGGTTCGTAATATTGTAGAATCAATGCAGGAGCCAGAAGGTAAAATCATCCTCCAAAATGTATTTTGGGATATTACAAAGGAGAAATAACTTGCTTTAGGCAAAGGTGCATGTTTACAAATTTTTAATCGATTATTTTAATCAATGCATTGTTCGTAAATGTATGTAAGGTTAATATAAATACTTATACCACAATGAGCTGGCAAGTTTGAGACAAAAAGGAAAAGACCATGGATAAGAACCCAACTATCCTTGAAAAAATGCAATTGAAAAGTTCATTGGGCATCATGTTGATTGTGCTTTTGTTAGGCACTTTGGTGGCCTTGTTTATCCTGTTTTTTTTCCAGACCCATCAGATTTTATCCCAGGGATCAGCAAAAAATCTGCAAAAAATTGTGGAATTGAGCCGGGATTCTTTGCGTATGTCCATTGAAAATATGTTTGTCCAATTGGAGATGATTGCCGGCCTTTGTGACAATCCCTCTGCAATAGATGCCCAAGATAGCAATTGGGTGGATGTGCTGGCAAAGTATGAAACAACAGACGCCCGCATGGGAGTGGCAGATACCCAGGGAAAAATCTATTATAGTCACCATGAGAGCAAGGATATTTCCGACAAAGCGGCCTATCAAAGGCTGATGCAGGGTGAAAATGTCATTTCCGCTGTTTTGGAAAAAGATTTGAATGGCCAGGACGCCATTGTACTGGGGGTCCCTATTTTTAAAAATGAGAGGGTGGTTGGGGCTGTTTGTATAGAATACACCACCAGAGCCTTTGGAGACTTGATCAATACCAAGGAAACCCAGGGGATTGGCGCCACCATGGTGTTTCAAAGGGATGGCAAATTGGTGGCCAGTTATTCGGGCATGGAACAATACCAGACCATTTACCAGATGTTTTCTACCATGACCTTTAAAAAAGGTAGCTCAGTGCAGGTGTTACAGGATGCTGTAGCCAAGGAAGAAAGCGGTATTATGTTCTATGCGAATCATGAAAAGCCACGCTTTCTCTATCATGCTCCCATGGGAATCCGGGATTGGCATATTGTTACAGTGGTGGATGCCAAAAGTTTTGAAGGCATAAGCCAGCAAATCAATACCAACGTTATATTGCTTTTCATTGTTGCCAGCATCATTTTAGTCGTGGTTTTGCTCCTTTTTTCCCGGGTTGCGGCTACTAGAAAAAGGTTGTTGGAAGAGCTGCAAAAAGACCCCCTTACCGGGGTTTTGAATCGGAAAAGGGTGGAGGAGCTGATTCAGGAAGAAATCAAAAAAAATACTCCTTTGCGCCATAATTGTTGTCTATTTATTGATATCGATGATTTTAAGAAGATCAATGATACCCTGGGCCACCTGGCAGGGGATGAAGTCCTGCGTTATGTTGCCTGTTTGTTGAAAAGTCAAATGCGGGAGGAAGATTTTGTCTGTCGTTATGGAGGGGATGAGTTCTGTATTTGGCTTTGGAATCTTCCCAATAAGACTGTGGCCGCAAATATTGCCAACCGTTTGTTGGAAAAAGTCCGTAGGGAAAACAAGGTACAAATGAGCATTGGCATTGCTTTTTCAGAAGAACAAAATGATTCCTTTGAAGCAATGGTAAATCGGGCTGACCAAGCTTTATACAAAGCCAAACAAAATGGCAAAAATCAATTTGAGATGCATGTGGGACAATACTCCTAATGGTACGCCTTTTAAAAAGCAGGATTCAATTTGAACACACCGGAGGGAATGTTTTCTTTTGGTATGAATTTCGGGAAGATAGCTCGCTTAAATTGTCCTTTTACTGTTATAATAAAGGGGAATGATAGAGAGGAAGGGGGATCTCAACATGTCTTTGAACAAGGAAATGAAAAAGGTTCTTTTGGCTGGTATCGGGGCTGCTACCTTTACAGTGGAACATGCGAAAGCAGCTGTGGATGCCTTGGTAAAAAAAGGAACATTGACCATGGAACAAGGCAAGGTGCTCAATGAAGAGCTGAAACATCGGGTCAAGGAGGTCACAAAGCCCTCTCCCATGTGTGGGGTATGCCCTAAGGATGAAGGAAAAAGTGTGCTGGATCAAGTGCAATCCATGACCCCAGAAGAAATTGCTGTTTTGAAAGCAAAATTAGAGGAAATGGAAAAACAGGCCAGACCCCAAGGGACTGATAGTGAAGCATAGCATTGGTGGTGAATATCCCGCATGCGTTTAACAGAAATATTGGATGTATTGAGGCGTCATGATATTATTCATGGCGTTTCGCCTGAAAAGCTACGTGCCATTTTAGAAGATTTGGGGCCAACCTATGTAAAGATTGGACAAATTATGTCCATGCGCTCCGATGTATTGCCCCAGGGATATTGCGATGAACTGAGCAAATTGCGGACAGAGGTAACCCCAGTGCCCTTCGAGGAAGTGGAGCGCCTGTTGGAGCAGGAGTACGGGGTGCCGGTGCATGAAGTTTTTCAAAGCATCCAACCTTTTTGTTTGGGATCCGCTTCCATTGCCCAGGTCCATGAGGCTACGTTAAAAGACGGCCAACGGGTTGTGGTTAAGGTGCAACGCCCGGGGATCAAAGAGGTGATGGCCAAGGACATCGCTCTGATGCGCAAAGCGGCCAAAATCTTAAAGATTGTGGCAGGCACCGGGAACCTGCTTGATTTTAACGCCATTTTGGATGAAATCTGGATTACTTCCCAACGGGAAATGAATTTTTTATTGGAAGCTGATAATTTAAAGAAATTCGCTGCTTTTCACCAGGACGTTGTGTATATCAGTTGTCCCAAGGTGGAAGAAAGTATGGTCACTTCTAAAATATTGGTCATGGAGTACATTGATGGTATCCAAATTGACAAAGCAGATTTATTGATCCAAAAGGGCTATGATCTCAATGAAATCGGTTTAAAGCTGGCGGAAAATTATATCAAGCAAATCTTAGAGGATGGTTTCTTTCATGCTGATCCCCATCCGGGTAATATCTGGATTCAAGAGGGAAAAATCGTGTGGCTTGATTTGGGTATGGTGGGGGTCATTTCCCCGGATAACCAAGCTTTATTCCGAAAAATCCTGGTATCCATGGTGAAACACGATATTTATGATTTGAGCAGCGCCCTGTTGGCCATTGGACGGCCTTTGGGGAAAATCAATCATCATCAGTTGTATTCGGATTTGGATGAAATGTTAAACAAATACGGCGCCATGGGTATTGGTAGCATTCAACTGACCACTTTGCTCCAGGAAACCATGGATTTGGCCAAACAGCACAATGTGTCTATGCCTGCGGATATCGGCATGTTAGGCCGGGGACTTATTACCTTGGGCGGCGTGCTCACAGCCTATTGTCCAGGAGTTAACTTGATGCAACTCATTACCAATTATTTATCCGCTGAGCTCTTTAAGGGGTTTGATTGGCAAGAGGAATTGCAGCGTTCGGGCAAGGCTTTCTTAAGCACCACCAGAAAGTCCGTGGAAATCCCCGCACAGATTTACGATATTCTCAAAATGACCATCAAAGGGCATACAAAGGTGAATTTGGAATTAACAGGTTCCGAAGAGCCCTTAAAGCAAATGAAGCGCATGTTTGACCGGTTGTCTGTGGCAGTGATAGATGCTGCTTTATTGATTGGTTCCAGCTTGATTTGTACCACCAATATGCATCCCAAAATATTGGACATCCCTGCCTTGGGAGTCATTGGTTTCTTGACAGCAGCTGTTATGGGGGCTTGGTTGATTCACGGGATTGTGAAAAAATAGGGCTATTCCCAAGAAAAAAGAAAGGAGGCTGCCATTCAGGTAATGGTTATTTTCTTGTATGGTGTATCATGATTGATGCCAATTCTTAGTTCAAACAGGATGTATGTTTGACCTGGGAATTGGCATCAATAGGAAGTATAGGCAGTAGGGGAAAAGAATTTCCTAAGGTTTGCAGATTCTATTGCCTGTACAAAGGGGGCAAGCAGAAAGGAGGAGGCCAAGCATGGCCAAGGAAAAAATACCTGTAACCCCAGCCACCAGGTTTTTACGGCAGCATCAAGTGGCTTACACGGATCATTTGTATGAATATGAAGAGCGGGGTGGCACAGCAGTATCCGCCCGGGAGCTACAAGTGGACGAGCATGGGGTTATCAAAACCATTGTTTTGGAAGATGAGCGTAAGAATCCCTTGATTGTGTTGATGCATG
>CATZDY010000082.1 GCA_958417755.1 uncultured Peptococcaceae bacterium | reverse complement strand
AGCAGTATAGGCGGCGAATGGGCTGTTATGGGATTAGCCAGGGCAGGATATGCTGTGCCAGAAGGATATTTTGAGGGATATTATAGCCGGTTAGAAAAGACAGTGGAAGAAAAACAAGGAATCCTGGGGGGAAGTGGGGATCGTAAGTATACGGAGTACTCCCGGGTGGTATTGGCCTTAACTGCCATTGGCAAAGATCCCACCAATGTCAGTGGTTATAATCTGTTGGCCAAGCTGGGGGATTTTGATAAAACAGTGTGGCAAGGGATCAATGGGGCGATTTACGCTTTGCTTGCTTTGGATGCCTTTGAGTACGAGATTCCCCAGGTAGAAGAGGGAACAGTACAAACCACCAGGGAGAAGCTAATCCAACACATTTTGGATAGGGAAATGGTAGACAAAGACGGGATAAAGGGTGGTTTTGCTTTAAACACTGGTAACCCTGATCCAGATATAACAGGCATGGCTTTACAGGCCTTGGCACCTTACCAAGATAAGCCCGAGGTAGAAGCAGCCATTGAGCGGGCTTTGGCAGCCCTTTCAAAAATGCAATTAACAAATGGCGGTTTTGTGACAGTAGGGGGAAATAGTGATGAGAACTGTGAAAGCACTGCTCAGGTGGTGACAGCCCTGTCCGCTTTGGGCATAGACGCCCAGAAGGACGAGAGGTTTGTAAAAACAGATGACCAAGGTCAAACCCACAGCGCCCTTTCTGCTTTGTTGGACTATCATGTGGAAGGTGGCGGATTTAGGCATACCCCTGATTCAGATATCAACCAAATGTCTACAGAACAAGCCTATTACGCTTTGGTGGCTTATGATCGTTTTCTGAGTGGCGACAATCCTCTTTACGATATGACGGATTTGAAAAACAAAGGTACTGTAACTGTAATAATACGAACAGATACCATTACAGCGGATCCAGTAAAAATGGGGAAAACTGTATTATTGGCTGAGCCGGAAACTGTTGCCATTAATGAGCAGGCCACAGCCCAATCAGTGCTCCAGCAGCTGTTGGCAGCTAAGGAAATTCCCGCTGTGGGGTTGGAGGAAGGATTTCTAAAAAATATCGGTTGGGTAGAACAGGAATTATATGGATATAAATTTATGGGTTCTTCTCCTTGGGGTGGCTGGATGTATAAAGTGAATGGCGCCTTTATGCCCACAGGAATAGCGGATTGTGCTTTAAAAAGCGGTGATGTGCTGGAAATTCGCTTTACTGTCACTGGTCCCAATACAACTTCCATGGATATGAATGATATTGTTGATTTTAACTTTATGGATGCCTATGAAGGGTTGGAGCAAGCCCTTGCCACCGCAAAGGCTGTGACCCAAGAGGATTGTACGGAAAATCAATGGACCTATTTGCAAACCCAAATTAAAGCTGCTGAGGCATGCAAAGCAGACATTGACCAAAAAATCGCTGCCAAAGGAGAACGCTACCAATATTTCTTGGCTGAAAGCGAGAAGGACTACGGCATGGGGACCGTATTGGTGCCTTTGACCAAACAAATGCTTGCCATGGCATCAGCTTTGAACAGTTATCAAGTAATAAGCCAGCTGAAAGAAAATTTGCAGGACAGTGCCGCTTATTTGCTGGCAAACAATACTCTCCATGCGGGCTTTAGCGATGGTTCCGCAGATTGGGATATGTTTACTTTGATGCGAGCCGGGGTGGAGGTGCCTGTGGAGGAACAGGTTCATTATCTTACCTTGGTGACTGATGAACTAAAAGAAAAGGAAGGAAAGCTGAGCCAATATACGGATTATGCCAGGATTGTTTTAGCCTTGGAAGCCATGGGATACGATAGCAGCAAAGTGGCTGGGTATGACTTGAAGAAAAACTTGCAAAACATGTTGCAAGAGATGCAAGAAAATCCGGACAAAAACTTCCTATGGAATGACATGGCTTATACTGTTTTGGCGGGGTATAGCTCCAAAGCTTTCTCCTCTGCTGATATAAAAGAGATATTGCATCAATTGCTGGTCTTACATGCTAAAGATACCGGGGCCATTGGCGCTTCGGGTCCGGATGAAACTGCCATGTGCCTGCAAGCCTTGAGCTTGGGAGATTCTCCCAAAATCAGGGAAGCAGTACAGAATGCCCTTACGTATTTAAGCGGGATTCAAACGGAAAACGGTGATTTTACTGCTTGGAATACAGTGAACAGTATGAGTGCCGCCCAGGTGATTCTAGCTTTGGTGCAACACCAAATGGATCCCCGCATTACACCTGATTTTATTAAAAATAATACCAGTGTGTATGACAGTTTGATGAAATTTAGACGGGCAGATGGTGGGTTTAGCTATTTGCCGGATGATCAAAAAGCAATGATAAAAGCCACCCAACAGGGGCTTCATGCCTTGATTGCCTATGACCGCTATGTATCCGGTGAAGCAGGTCTGTTTGATTTTTCCGATGTAAAGGCCGGATTATCAGAGGAATGGAAAACCTATTTGGCCACCTATGCTGCTGACCAAAAACGCATGATAAAGGAATCTGGCTTGCCGGATACATCTCCCAAGGTTCAAGAAGCTTTGGCTGCCATTCAAGGATTGGAAGAAGATACTTTGGCTGATAAAACAGCAGCTTTCACCCAAATCCTGTTGGTCAGAGAAAAAATGGAACAATTGGGAGATGATAGTGTTGTGGAATTGGTGATAAACCAAATTAATGCTCTTCCTGCAACCATTACCCCAGCTTATCAAAAACCAGTAAAAGCTGCCAGAAAAGACTATGAAGCATTGACAGCAGAGCAAAAAAGCAAAGTGAATAATTTGGATATTTTGGTTGCTGCGGAAGAAGCCCTGGGTCAATGGAGTGGTAGTGAAAAGGCTGATTTGGATGGCAATGGAAAGGTCACGGCTGGTGATGCTTTGTATGCCTTGCAAATCGCTGTGGGGCACCGGGAAGCTTCGCCAGAAGAGATACTGTTGGCTGATATAGATGGGGATGGAAACGTAACTAGCTCAGATGCTTTGTTTATATTGGAAATTGCGGTAATTAACCCTAATTTTTAACAGATAGAAGTTCTACCAGCAAAGGAGTTGATAACTTTTTTGCTGGTAGACAACCAAACTATGATGTTTTAATGAAGAAAGGATTGAGATAAAATCATGAAGTTATTGCCAAGAAAAAAAATGGCCTTTTCCATCATGTTGATTGCCAGCCTGTTGTGTGCTTCTGGATTATTCGGATTTGTGCCTATGGAGGATGCCCAGGCGTCTGCTGCAACCGTAACCCTTGATAGTGTTAAGGCCAAAGCAGGAGATACAGTAACATTGCAATTAAAGCTGGAAAATAACCCTGGTTTTGGCGCTGGGCAATTTACTTTAACCTATGACAGTGCAAAATTGGAATATAAAGATGCTGAAAAGGGCTCTATACTGGATGGGTCACTGGCTGTAGTAGACCATAATGAAGATAAACATACAGTAACCTTGGGTTATATTACACCAGAAGATCTGACGAAAGACGGTTCGTTATTGGATGTTACATTTCTCATAAAGAATAATGCCAAAGGTGAAGCCAAGATTAGCGTTGCAGTAGATGAGATGCTAAACAATGCTGGGGAGACTGTTTCGGCCCAAGCTGTTGCTGGGGTCATTACCATGCAAAGCAGTAGCAGTGGTGGCAGCAGCAGCAGTGGCGGTGGCGGCAGCTCCAATACTAAAAAAGATACAAACACAAAAGATGATGAAAATAAAGAAGATTTGAACAACAAGGATGAAACCCCAACAGATGAAGTATCAGTAACAAAACCAGAGAAATCCTCTAACCCCATGAGTCTGTTGGATCAAACCAGTCAATACGCTTATTTGACAGGGTATGAAGATGGAACCATCCGGCCGGATGCCTATATCACCCGGGCGGAAGTGGCCAGCATTTTTGCGGCTTTATTGAAGCATAAAAATCCCAATGCACCTAGCGCCACCATATCCTTCACAGATGTGAACGCCCAGGATTGGTTTTACCAAGCTTTGGGTATCTTGCAACATGAAAATCTGATCAATGGGTATAGTGACAATACCTTCCGTCCCAATCAATATATTACCCGGGCGGAATTCGCCTCCATGGTAGCAAAATTCATTCAAAACAGCAGTACTACTTCGGGAGAAAGCTTTTCTGATACCAGCAGCCATTGGGCTAAGGAGCAAATCAAGGCAGTGGAAAACCAAGGCTGGATGAATGGGTATCAAGACGGATCATTTAAACCGGATCAAAATATTACCCGGGCAGAAGTGGTCACAGTAATCAACAAGATGTTAAACCGTACGGATAATGGAGCGCCCACAACAAATCCCCCCACATGGTCGGATTTGGATGCCAGCCATTGGGCTTACCAACAATTTGTAAAAGCCGGAACCAATGCGCAATAGTTTGCAGCAAATCAGGCGGATAGAACAGACAGATGGTGGCGGTCTTGGACCGCCGCTGATCTGCTTAAATATTGCTTTCTATTTTTCTTGTTCAATGCAATAGACAATCATTGGGCAAGAAAAATAGAAAAAATTTTGCCTGTCAATCATCCTGAAAGGGGGGTGGTGCAAAAGCTTGTTCATAGTTGCAGCGGGGTAAAGAAAAAGTCAAGGGACTGGTTTAACAGGAAGCTTGAAAATATGCAAATAGAAAGAGAGGGTAGCGCATGAAAAGAGTAGGACGAAAAACACTGCCAATTGTACTGGTGTTTTGTCTATTGGTGAGCATGATGCCCTTGACTGTATGGGCTGATGATGAAGTGCCCATGTCTTCTGTTGCCATTGAATCTGGAGAAGACCAGGGGGAGAATGAAGCTGATGCTATGGACCAAGATCCCAATCAGCCCTGGTTAGAAACAGAAGCAGAGGGGCAAGGGGACATGGCAGAAACTGAAGAAGAAGCCCAAAATCTTGATGCGTATGAAACAACAAAGGTGAAAGAAATTTTGGGGCAAGAATCTGCCAATGCAATGGTTGAAAATGAGCTGTTGGAAAAAGCCCTAGAGCAAGAGGATACCATAATAGTGGATTTTGCCTTAAAGGGTGAAACTTTACATGAAGATGCTGGTCATCAAGAAGGGCAAGTGTGGCTTTTGGCAAGACATGTCACTGTGCCCCAAGGTGCTGTGGTGTACGATGTATTGGCCAAAGCCTTGGAAGAGGCGGGTTTAGCCTATGAAGAAGCTCCTGGGGGGTACATTACCAGTATAAAAGCCCCCGGGGATTTGGGGGAATATTGGCTGGGAGAAGGGGACAATGGTCCTAATAGCGCCTGGGCTTTTGCGGTGAATGGAATCCAAAAAGTGAACATGCATGAAGTAACAGTGCAAGATGGGGATGAGATTCTTTGGCAGTATGTGGATGATTTGACCCAGCAAGACGCCCTGTCTTGGCAAATCGAGGAAGAGCAAGAAAAAAAACAAGAGAATTGGGAACAAATATCCTATGAAACAGTGTTGGAAGAAGCCGGCGACTATGTGGTGGATAGCGTTTTGGAACCCACAGTATCTTCCATTGGGGGAGAATGGGCTATCTTGGGTCTGGCCAGGGGCGGATATGATGTGCCAACGGGTTATTACCAGGAGTATTACCAACGGGTGGTCCAAAAGCTGATTGATAAAAACGGGATTTTGGATAAACGCAAGTACTCAGAGTATTCCCGGGTGATCTTAGCCCTCACTGCCATAGGCAAAGATGTGACCAATGTGGGTGGCTATAATTTGTTGGAAAAATTAGCGGATTTTCAACAAGTGAATTGGCAAGGGATCAATGGATCGATTTTCGCCTTATTGGCTTTGGATGCCCATGATTATGCCATACCCCAGGTAGAAGGGGTTGAAGAAATAAGCACCAGGGAGAAACTGGTGGCAGAGATCATAGGGCAAGAAATCAGTGGCGGTGGTTTTTCTTTAAATGGAGCCAATAGTTCTCCGGATCCAGATATCACAGCCATGGCTTTACAAGCATTGGCTCCTTATCAAGATGAGCCTGAAGTAAAGGCAGTGATAGAGCGGGGGATCAATGTGCTGTCTGAACTGCAATTGCCTACTGGCGGATATGCCAGCATGGGATCTGAAACTTGTGAAAGCGCTGTTCAGGTGATGGTGGCCTTATCCACTTTGGGCATTGATGCCCAAAAAGATGAACGATTTGTAAAAACCAATGCCCAAGGGGAAGCCCAGGGACTGCTTACCAGATTATTGCAATATTATGTACCTGGGGGCGGATTTCAGCATATTCTATCTGAGGAGCAAGGAGAGCCTAATGGCATGTCCTCAGAGCAAGGCTATTATGCTTTGGTTGCCTATGACAGGTTCTTGCAAGGAGAAAATGGCCTTTATGATATGACGGATGTGGATATGGAGGAACCCTCTACCCTGTCCAGTGTTATCAAAGAGGCCCAAGCCTTGGTGGAAACAGACTATTCTCCCGCTAGCTGGGCGAAATTCCGGCTTGTCTTGATTGCTGCCATTGCTGTGCAGGATAAGGGGAACGCTACCCCTGAGGAAATGGAACAGGCGGCCAATAAGCTGACAGCTGCCATCAAACTTTTGCAGGATCAGCAAATGGCGGATAAGGTGATAGCTGCCATCAACGCAATTCCTAAATTAGAGAACCTGACTTCTAAAGACAAGGACCAGGTCCAGGCGGTCCGCAAGGCCTATGATGCCTTGACTGAAACCCAAAAGGCTTTGGTAAGCAATTTGAATATTTTGCTTGCAGCGGAAAAGAGGTTAAATTCAGGAGGAGGTCCTGGCGGTTCTACAGATATCAAAGTGTCTTTCATGCTATGGGGAGATGCTTTGCATCATGAGCCTTCTGGCCATAAGGAATATGATTTGTGGATTTCCAATAGACAGGTAACAATTCCAGCTGATTCCACCGTATGGACTTTGTTTGAAAAGGTCTTAACAGAAGAGGGGCTGGAATGGGATGAAACCCAGCCCAGTTATATTGGCGGTATCCAAGCTCCGTCTTCCTTTGGGGGCCATTGGCTCTACGAATTTAACAATGGCCAGAACAGTGGCTGGATGTATATGGTCAACGGAGATCACATTGGTTTTGGCCTGCGTGATTGGAAGCTTAAAGACGGGGATGAAGTAATCTGGCATTATGTGGATGACTATCAAATTGAAGAAGATGAAGTGGATTGGTCAGATCCCAATGCCACTGACAGAAAGGCCTTGTTTGGCGGCGGCGGCAGTGATACAAACGCTGCTGCTACCATTGAGATGGAAGCAACAATTCAACAAGATACCGGGATTGCTACGGCTAAGGTTGAAGAGGAGCAAATCACTGAAGCAAGCAAAGCTGCTTTGCAAGATACGGACCAAACAGGAAACCTAAAAATTAACATCACTTGCCAAAAGCCAGTGACTGAAATCCAAACCCAGCTTCCTGCCAGTGTTTTTACCAAAATAACAGAACAATCCAGCATAACGGGACTGATGATCGCTACCCCTTTGTTTACCATGACTTTGGATGAAAATGCAGTGAAGGCTTTGGGAGAAAACAAATTCAATGGAGCCGTAGTGTTTACCATGGCTTTGGATAGCGGTGTTTTAGAAAATGAGACTGCAGAGGCACCTGGGGATTTAGGGTGTAGAATCGCTGTACAATTGGGAGATAGCAACATATCTGTACTGGAAGAGGGCAATGCCACCATAACCCTGCCCCAGGTTTTGAAAGAAAACCAGCTGGCCATGGATTATCAATTATACCGTTTGACTCCTGAGGGCAACTGGGAAGAGATGGAGCAATTCCAGTACAATCCAGAGTCAAAGAGCTTTGTATTTACAACCAATGAATTTTCTTCCTATGTTTTTGGTCAGCAAAGCAAAAAAGGAACAGAGGAACAACCTTTGGTAACTGAAACAAGCAATGAGTCAATAGAACTGCCCTTTAGTGATATTGCAGATCATTGGGCCAAAGATGCGATTCTTTTTGTAACAGAAAAGGGGATATTTTTTGGCAAAGCAGACGGTTCCTTTGCCCCTGATGAGCTTATGACCCGGGGCATGCTGGTTACTGTGTTGGGGAAATATTGTTATGGCGATACCTCATTGACCTATGATTTTGCAGATGTGGATCAGAATCAATATTATGCGCCCTATGTGGCTTGGGCAGCGCATAAAGGCATTGTGAAGGGGAAAACAGACACCACATTCGCCCCTGATGATCCCATTACCAAGGAACAATTGGCTGTAATATTGAACAATTACCTCAACTTTTTGGGTAAAAACATTCCTACCCAAAATGAAAATGCTATTTTTGCTGATGCCATGATCATTAGCCCTTGGGCTCAGGGAGCAGTGAATCAGCTACACAAAAAAGGCATTATGTCTGGTATCTCGGATTATTTCTTTGAGCCCCAAAAAGATGTGACCCGGGCAGAGGTGGCAGTGGTCTTGCAAAAATTGGTTACAGCTATGACAGCCTAATCTGTTGGCTATGTATTGACTCAAGAATGGAGCTGCTAAAAAAACAGCTAACATGGCGTGAAAAAGGAGAAAAAGACAATGTCTTTTCTCCTTTTGATTTAAAAATAGAAAAATGGAAAAGATAAACCAAAGCTTTTAGAGAAGTCCTGATGCTGTGATATTGACTTCTGCCCAGGTTACTCTTAAAATGTATGGTATTATAAAGATTGGTTATGCAGGGATTCTTGGTAAAAAGAGAGAAGAAACCTGTTGGAGATGGTGCTAAATGAAGATTATCAGTCTAACTCCCAATTCTCCCTATTGTGTGGAATTTGAGCAGGAGGAGTTTGTTCAGTTTGCCTGGATTTCCAATTTGAGTGATTGTAAATTTACCGGTGTTTTGGAAGATGGCATCCTTGTGTCTAGAATGGCCTGGCAAATGGATCCCCCTTGGGGAAAAGAAGAGCGGGGCGTGATTGGCATTGCTTCTTTGGAAACCCTGTATCAATACCGCTGTAGGGGATATGGCAAAGCCTTGGTGGATTATATTCGGGCGCAATATCCCGGGCTTCCTTTGGTCCTGGAAATCAACAATCCCTTTGCCTTTAAATTTTGGAGCCGCTATGAGCCCCAAGTATTGGGCAAAGGAAGAGCACATAATTATGTGTATAAAATTGCTCCCCTGCTGGCGAAAAACGAGCAATCATAGAGAGGATTTGGATAAAAAAATCAGCAAGAATGATGAAAAATGGTGACATGCATGGCAAAGCGTATCGATGGGGATATGCTTTTTGTTTGTCTATAATGATAAAAAATAATTTTGGTGCAAGTTCTTTGGGTCAATCAACAAAGGACTTATTTTTTGTTTTCAGCATGATGTAAATAATGAAGCAGTTAAAATTTTACAGATGGAACCAGCTGCATATTTGCATTAAGATTGCGGTAATGGCTGCTGTCATCACCGGGCCACAGGGCACGCCTTTTAAGAATACAGTGCCTAAAATGGTGCCAATGGTCATGCCAAAAATAATTTCTGGCATATCGGTCATGATTTGTAGCCCTTCATTGTTTAAATGGGTGGCCAAAGCACCTCCCAAAAGCGCAATAATTCCTGGCAGAGAAGAGAAATTGTAGCGGATTTCTTTCATTTGCACCTGTCCCTGGGATAGGGGCAACAATAAATATATCATGAGAATGAGCAGTCCAATTTTTAATCCTTTATGCTCCAAAAAAGGCAAAAGAAGTTGTTCCAACCCGGAAAATTGAATAATCAATAAAACACAGGCAGACATGGCCACCAAGTTGGAACGACCCAGAATGCTGATAATCAGCAGGGCAATGAGAAGATAAGAGGAGGTTTGCATGAGCCATCAACCTTTTGTTGTATTTGTACTTCTTTTCAATATACGTGGGACGGATAAATTTATGATGGTTCAATAGAAAGCAGTAAAAATATTCTCCTCTTTATCCTCTATTGGACAAAATGGGGAAATCCTTGGATTTGGCTATAAAGCAACTTTAGCTATAGCCAATCATAATAGCTATTTCCCTGGGATTAAGGGGTAGATAAAAGTACAGCATATTGCCTAGGGAATGCAATAAAATCTATATTGCTGATGGGAAAAAGGGTTTATTTGAATCAATATAGGATGATGGGTAAAAGTATCACCCATTTTGCAACTCATCTTCATTGTTCCTTGCGCTTAAAAATTGGAATCAGTCGTTTGGCCAAAGAGGCACTGACAAAGCAGATGATAATGTCCCCAGGAACAGCTAATATGAAGCAATAAAAAATGAGCGCCCATACGCCCACAGGTGCATGGAGATAAAAATGGGCAATCAGGTAGTAATACACCATTCCAAGGGTATAAACCACGATTAACCCTGAAAAGTTTGCTGCTAATAGTTTCTTTGTGGAATAAACCTTTGCTTTTTCCACCATTCGTCCAGTGACATAGGTACCCAAACAAAAACCAATGATATAGCCAAAGGTTGGTTGCAAAACGTAGCCGAGTCCTCCTCCTTGGGAAAAAACCGGAAGACCCGCTAAACCAATGACAATATAAATAGCCACTGCTACGGTTCCTTGTTTGGCACCCAAAAGAAGGCCAGCCAGGGTGGTGAATAAAAATTGTAAGGTAAAGGGGACCAAGGGAATAGGGATGCGGATCAATGCGCCCACAGCAATCATGGCGGCAAATAAAGCGCAAAGGGCAAGGGAATGGGTTGGTACAGTCTTTGGGGATGGGTTCATATACTGGACTCCTTTTAAAACAGAATTTTGTTCAGGGAAACAAATCAATGAACTCCTGGAAAAGGGCTTGGGTTAAGAATAATAAAAATAATGTAGAACACATGCTGGGTAAAACTATGTTTTTTATCATAAAGGGGGAAATCTTTATTGTCAACTATAAATTTTTAATAAGTTTACATTGTGAGCAAAATAGATAGACAAAAACAAAAAGTCATCTTATGCCCACCGGGAATAAGATGTTAACATAACCATGGGATTTATCATGCGAAACAAAATGGAAGGATCACTCATTGGATTCAAACAAATTCCAATGAAGGGAAAATTGATTGCGCTGAAATTGAATGAGCCCCTCATCCCTCATACGGCACAATTCTCTGGAAAGAGCGCTGCGGTCCACACACAAGTAATCAGCAAGCTCTTGGCGGTTAAAAGGAAGGGAGATTTGGCAATTGTTTTGTTCCTCCCTAAGGCAGGCAAAATATGTGATGATTTTTTCCCGTATGGTTCTTTTGGACATAAGATTGATTTTTTGGTTCAATAAAATATTTCTTTGGGCAATCAATTGTAACATGTTTTCAATCAGTTTTGTATGAAAGGTACAGGAAGAGGAACAGGTGGTAATGATGCGTTGAAAGGGCAGCAAAAGAATTTGGCACGGTTGTGCTGCAATGACAGTGACCGGACTCTTTTCAAATCCAGCACAGGCAAAGGTTTCTCCGAACAATTGATTGGCCCCTAATTCAGCAATAATGGTTCGGGCCCCTGTGGCTGTTTCTTTGGTGATGTGAATTTTGCCGGATAATACAATGCCCACAGCTGTTAAGGAGTCGTTTGCTAAAAAAATGACAGCATCTTTGGGGTAGTGTCTTTTTACGGGGTTTAAACATTGTAACATTGTTTCTAAATGCAAGGGGTCAATATTTTGAAATAAGGAGATATGTTGTAATTGAGGGATGTGGTAGGACAAAACAGCCACCTCCTTGTTGATATCAAAAAAGTATTAACTTTATCTTATCATATCAGGTACAATTTATTCATAACAAAAGGAGAAGAAAAAATTAGTGATGTTCTATGAAAACTAGAAAATAAATTTGTTTTGTTGCAAATACAACTGAAAAAAATTGTCTATGACT
>CATZDY010000081.1 GCA_958417755.1 uncultured Peptococcaceae bacterium | reverse complement strand
AAGATGCCATGTTTTATGGCATTTTCCACCAAAGGCTGAATGGTTAACACAGGCACTTGGTAATCAAATAAATTTTCATCTAATTCCCTAACAATTCTAATTTTATCTCTATAACGAGCTTTTTCAAGGATAATATATGTATTGAGATATTCAATTTCTTCCTTCAATGAATTAAAGTAACCATGTCTTTTTAAAGCATGACGGAAAAAAGCAGCCAAGCGAATCAACAAACGTCGGGCTGTTTCAGGATTCGTGCGGATAAACATAATAATGGTATTCAATGTATTAAATAGAAAATGCGGGTTAATCTGCGACTGCAACGCATCTAACTCCGCTTTTGTTACCAATTGTACTTGTCTATCCAATTGGGCTAGCTCCATTTGTAGACTCAACAGCTGAGCCACTGCATTCACAAGTTTAACCACATTGGGCGAAAGCACTTCTCGTTTGGTTTGATAAAGCTTTACTGTTCCCGCCACTTCTCCCTTTACCTTTAAAGGAGCAATGACCGCAGACTCTAAGGGACAATCCTTTTCTGGACAGCTCAAGCCATAACGGCTGTCAATGATTTTTAACTCTCCAGAGGATAAAACCATTTTAGTTGCATCTGTAAGAATAGGACCGCCTGCTTTATGATGATCAGCCCCCACGCCTATATAAGCCAAGACTTGCTGTTGATCTGTAATGGCCACAGCAGCCACATCAGTTAACTTTTGAATGATTTCAGCTGTTTTGGCCGCTGTATCTTGATTCAATCCCTGACGTAAATAAGGCAATGTTTCCTTCGCAATACGCAAAGTAGGTTCCAAAGGATGTTCTTCCAAAGGTCCAGTGCTATATTGTTGTTTGATGTATTGCAAAATGAGAAAAAGTGATAATAAACTTGTGGCAAAAAACAACAAACAAACCATCCACACTTGAGGATGCCAAATCAGGGCAATCCCCAGGGCCGCTATATATAGGGGCAGGCTACGCAGGACAATCCCTTTTTGCAATTTTTTGCTGTGCAAAAATAAATCCATCTCCATTCATCCTATTCAGGGCTTTGTTAGGCTAAAAACATGGGCATCCACTTTTTATCATGCTCAAGTTCTTCATCCTATATGAATATATAAAAGAAACTTCAATAGTTGCTTTTGTTTTCCTTGCACCTATGCTTTTTTGTAAAATATATGCTCCCCTTGTTGCCTGGATATCACTCTTCCCCTGCTCTCCAAATAAGCCAAATAAGCCAAAACTTCAGCCATACCAAAGGAAATGACACGTAAATCCAGGGTATCAAACATTGCCATACAAATGGCATAGGCAGTGGTTTCATTTTTCGTTAAGTCTTCCACAAGGCGAAGGCAGTGGTTATAATGCTTTAACAAAATATCAACCTTTTCCGCACAATCAGTAAATATTTCTCCATGACCAGGAAATACTTGTTGAATACCCAAACAACCAATTCTCTCCAAAGAAGATAATAAAGATTCCATAGGATTGTTACTAGATGTGGGTAAAAGAAATACCCCTGCATTGCCTGGAGATACAATATGATCGCCAGAAAACAACCACCCTTCTTGCTCGCAATAAAAACAACAATGTCCTCCTGAATGGCCAGGGGTATGCATGATTCGAAAGGGATGTGAGCCTAATATAATTTCCTGCTCATCCTCAAAAAAATGCAACACTGGATGGGGCTGCACCAATGGTAAAATTTCCTCTGTTCGTTCCACCACTTCAACCGCCTGGGTCCCAGGCATTCCATTCTCTTGCAATAAATACCCCACAGCAGGTAAAAAAACCCGTCCCTTTTTCCATAACTGTTCAATTTGTGTTTGCTCCAACGAATGGATATATACTGGCGCTCCGGTAAGCTCCTGCAACCAACCAGCCAATCCATAGTGTTCCGGATGATAATGGGTGATATAAATAGCATGAATTTCCCCTGGATCAATCCGATGCTGTTGTAAAAAATATTGCCATGTTTGCCGGGTCAAAGCATTGTGAATACCAGTATCAATCACATCCCAACCATCCTTACCTGGCAATAGATAGCAATTTACTGTTTCTTGTTTATATGGCAGTGGCACTACTAGCCTCAGTATATCTTTTTCTTTCATAACTCCCTCTTTAAATCTGAATCCATCTATATTTTCATGATGGTTAATTTATCATAAAAACCATTTATTTTACTTGGTTCTTCCACAACATGATTCTAAATTCCTGCCCTACAGAATGAATATCAAAATATTACACAATGCCTCCTCAATATACATATACAGCCTTATATACGGACTTGGACTTTCCATGGCCTTATCATTTACCCCTATTTTTTATCAATATCATCAACCTTATATTCAGTTGAGCAAGTATATTTTTCATGCATAATAAAATAGCAAAAAATTAGAACATTCTCTTTTTTTACAGAAAAGGCTATGTTATACTATAAAGAGGAGGAATGTGTTTTCTTCACATGTTCTTACTATATACATTCATAAAGAAAAATTTGCAATACAAAAACCATTTGTCTTCCCTATTTTTGTTACAAATGGTTTGTATCTTTTTTATATCGAATTATTCTCAGCAAATATATTGCTTCATTATGTATACAATAACATATAAAAACATAACATCAGCAACAACAAAAACGAACAAACTGCTATTCCAGCAGTGGTGGTGACAATGACAACAAATCAAAACCCAAAAACAGAAATTCATACCGTTCATGGCACAATCCATTTGGAAGGTCCTATGCAAAGTGAACAACTACAATCCCTTACGATGAATGATTGTCTCAGCAACTTTAGACAACCAGATAGACAAAAGGAAGCTTTGCTATTGGTTGCCAATGCCCCAGAAGGATTGGTTTATATTGCTAGAAACAAGCAAGAAATCATTGGGTATGTTATTTTTCATTATCCTCATACCTTTTCACGCTGGAGCAAACACCCTCGCATGATGGAATTAGGCGCCATTGAAGTAAGCCAAACTTATAAAAAATTAGGAATTGCCACCAACCTTTTGCGATTGGCTTTTCAAAATCCCATCATGGAAGAATATATTGTTATTTCCACGGAATTTTTCTGGCATTGGGACTTAAAAAACAGTGGTTTAAACGTTTTGGCATATCAAAAAATGTTAGCCAAATTATTTGGTACTGTTCACTTTCGAAAAAGAAGAACTGATGACCCAGATATTCTCGAACATCCTGCTAACATGCTGATGGTTCGCTTTGGCTCAGCAGTCAATCAGACCTATTGTGATGCTTTTGAAGCACTCACCTATCAAAAATCCTTAGTTGATTAAAAAGATAAATCCTTTTTTGCGCTAAAAAATAGCAGAATCAATTGAAAGGATCGTAGCCATGGAAAACAAAAACAATTGCCTGGTTTGTGGACAGGAGTTAATCTATGGCGCAAAGGCCCAAAAGGCGAAATGCCATTATTGCCAACAAACTTATGCTACCAATGCCCTTTGTGCAGCGGGCCATTATATATGCGATTCCTGCCACACAGCATCAGCAAGGGAGCTCATTACCACTTATTGTCTTGGCAACTCATCCCTTGATCCCATTTCCATGGCCCTTAATATAATGGCCCACCCGTCTATGCACATGCATGGTCCAGAACACCATTACCTTGTTCCTGCTGTCTTGCTTACCACAGCATATCAACAAACAAAGGAACGTTGCCATACCCTACCCCAAATTCTGCAAGAAGCCCAAAAACGAGCCCAACATGTATTGGGAGGTTTTTGCGGTTTTTACGGAGCTTGTGGCGCAGCAGTGGGCACAGGTATTTTCGCCAGCCTTTGGCTAAAGGCAACCCCTATATCCCAAAAGGAATGGAGCCAGGCCAATCTCATCACATCCCAAGTATTACATCAAATCGCCCTCCATGGGGGGCCCCGTTGTTGTAAACGCAATACTTTTCTTGCGTTACAGAAAGCCATGACTTTTGCCCAAGACCAGTGGAATTTGCACTTGGGAAAACCACAATCCATTCATTGCAGCCATTTTCCCTATAACAAAGAATGCCGAGGTAAACATTGTCCTTTCTTTCCTGTTTCTGGATAAAATAACGTGCTTTTTGGCCGTATATCGCCTAAAATATATGAACCAACATATCACCATGATGAAAACTTATTTTCTTATCAGCAATATTGTATGAAACAATTTATACTTTAAAATTGTCTTTATTAAGAGTTAGTATCACTATCTTATTAAGGAGTGAAAGTATAAACCAATGGAATTGTTTATCCTATGAAAAAAATAATACTGGGCCTAATCATTTTGGGGCTAATAAGCTGGTTGGTTTATTGGCAAATCACAAAATCTGCATCTTTAAATTGGGAATTACAGGCAGAGGAAAAAACTTCGCTGGCAAGTAATCTTGGTACCATCAATATACAAGAACAGCAAAGCAAGGGCCCAGATGCCCTTAAGGATAGCCGGAACTATCAATTTCCTAATGGGGATATTTTTACCCAGGAACGAATTGCTTTTACCAAGGACAAGGATAAAACAGAATTATACGTAAAAGAGTACCCTGGCAACAGGGGAAAACTTCGCTACTATGATGCTGACCAAAAAAAATGGATTGAAAAAAGTTTACAACCTGGAAAACTCCCTCAACAGACTTTATTTATTACCATTGAAGATGATACCCAGAATACTTATTTAATTTTAAGTCAACCCATGGCTTATCAACCAAGGGAAAATCAGTGTTTGGAATATATGCCTGGGGATGATGGCTATATTGTGCTGGAACAAAATGAAAACAGCTATCAATTTAGTATACAAAGCGTGCCCAAGGCGCAAACCCAAATTGAATATTGGCTTTTACAATCCAATGGAGCTTTGGTCAACTGGACCCAACAGACAACGCAAAAGGTATGGACACGCTATTTACTCAATGATGACAGTCGTTTTTGTTATGAGGGATATTATTATTTTTGTCCTGATAGTTATTATCCCACTGGGGCTAATTATTTCTATCTCATGCCTTCACCCTATGTGGTTACAGGTTTTTTAAAAAATGATAATTGGCGGGCAGCCACGGATTTAAGCATTGCCATGTTGGATATCATGCGTCCTCAGCAAAATAAGGACGGCTTTTGGCCAACTTATGCTGAAAGTGGTATGCTAAAAGATAATTATGATATGGATGGCGGTTTTTACGACACGCGTTTTAACACTGAACTAGCCCACACCTATTTATTGGCTTATAAAAAATTTGCCATTGCAGAATTCTTGACCAGTTCCCAACAATACGGTGAATTTTTATTGCGCCATGCTACCAATCACCATTTTAGTCGTCTGGGAAGCAATGGTACAGAAGGCTGGCTGGTGGAGGATTATTGGCATCCTACATCTGGGACAACAACCCATGTGTCTTTAAATCACCATACCATGGAAATCATATACTTATATGAATTATTTAATATCACTGGGATAGAAAAATACGAACAAATGGCTGATACAATGTTATGGGGCATTAAATTAAGCCGCCAAGAATGGCTTTTGCCTGATGGGAATTTGGTTTATGGTTTACTGAAAGATGGGACCCACTTTGGAGAGGATTATCCTTATTTGGCCTATAATGATTTATATGATTTACAACAAATTTTGCATCAATTAAAGGGAAAAACAGACAAAGACATTCAATTTTTGATGGACCATAAACGAAAATGGATGGATCAACATGGTGTAACAGAATATAAGAAATAATTTTTATATAAAGCTTTTCCATTTCTAAAGCATGTTCAAACCTCAGATGCGTGTTGAACATGCTTTTTTTGCTCATCAGGAACTATATGGATTTAAATTCTTACCAAACTTAACATCAAAATGCCAACCTTTTGAAACCACCTTAAATTTTAACCCAATGGCCAAAAATTTTCATTTATTCTTGTCAGGCATGAAAATTCACCGTAAAATGATTTACAATCACCATATATTGCGCTGCAAATAAAACATTTTACCCCAAGGAGATGAAAACAGAATGAAAATGAATTGGAAGCAAAAGCATAATAACATTGTCATTATCTTTGCCTTGCTATGCTGTTATATCAGCTTATTGACAGCGTGTACACCCAAACAAGACACAAACCAACAACAAGCCCCCCCTTTAGAGAATTCACAAATTGAACAGCAAAGCAATCAACCATTTGTCATGGCGGATATTACAAGTTTGACGAAAGGATGGGAGATTGTTCAAGATTATGTGACTGCCTTAACACCCATATCTTATCAATGGCATTATATGGGGGAGGCCACTGGCAGCACCATTCTCACCTTGCATTGCCATGGAGGCAATGTACTGGTCTCCATTTACACTGGTAATGGTTTTATCAATCAAACCCCAGAAGGGGAAGCCAACACGTTGCCCCCGGAAATTCTGGCCCAAGAAGCTACCTTGGCAGGCGTACAATGGCAGGATCCTGATTTTAAACAAATCCCCCCTATACGGGGTGTTCAAATCAATGATAGCAAACAAGATCTTTTACAACACTTTTTGCGTACAGACCCCAACAATCACATCTTATATGATATTTCAGCCCTTAACCCTAAAGCAGATAGCAGCTGGATACGCAGTGAATGGGTTTTCATAGGAGGCAGAATCATGCCTCAAGAAGAAAAAAATGATTCTTTTGATGAAATCATTGAATATGTCTACAGTGACCTGCAAACACCTGATCAGTGGCGGGAATATTACATTTTACAATATTATATAAAGCAAGATAGTATCACAGGCATTACCTTGGCCTATGATACTGATTCGGAATAAATATAATTTTCAACCTTTTGATGCAAACTTTATGAAACTGAGGTGATTAACATGCGCATCAAATTTTTAGCAATACTGGTATTTGCCTTGCTCATTTACTTTAGTGGTTGTTATACCAATCCCCAGGATCAAGCTCCTGATGCAAACAACAATACCCCACAAAAATCATCGCTCCCCCAAGAGAAACCCTCTGAACCATCCGAGCTTGTCCTTGTCATTGGTTCAGCCCCCAAAGATGCTCAGCTTATCAGTGACATAGAAAACGCCGATGGCACCTATAAACAAGAGCTTCTGACGGAGGATGGCCTGATTAGCATAATAACCCAAAGCTTACCCGCAAAACCGGAGGCCGATATCTTGGCGAGAATCCATGAATTGTATCCTGATAGCCGTGATGTAATGATCCAGGATAATGACATGTCAGTGGCCCATTGTCCAACGGAACGGGCCTCCTTTATCACAGGCTATCATGAAGATACCCGTACCAATGAAGTGGTTTTGATTAAAACAGATCAGTATGATTTCATGTTCATAGCCTCAATCCCTATTGATAGTTATGATGAATATGCGGATCTCATTGAGGTTTGGATCAAAAGCCTTGATATATTTGATCCCCAGGCACAATCTTAATCTTCATGTTTAGGTCATGATCCTCTAACATTGATTCCCAAATGCTATGAAGGCATACAAATGCTTTCATAGCATTTTTTTATTTCATTGTTTTTTAGGCAAAGGGATCCATATTAATTTCTTGGATTTCAGGCTTGGCTCCAATCATATTTTGGAATGCTTGCAGGGAGGCTAAAATCTCCTGGGGATTGATATCTTTCATTATAAAAACGATTTGTGAAACCTGTTCTTCATCATCCCGCCAATTTGCCAAATGTTGGGGAGGATGAATGATATGCTGCACCCCATTTATTATAATGGGCCCAGCCTCTCCCACATCCACGATACCTTTGACTCGAAATATTTTTTCTCCATGCACATGCAGCAACATGCTCATCCAAAGCCCAAAGGCAACCCAATCTAATGGTTTTGTAAATTGAATGGACATGGAATGTATGTTTGCCCCATGTTTTCCTCCAGGTTTTGTCTCTATTTCTTGCATTTGCTTCTCTTTATCTTGGGACATAACCCTTACACCATGAGGTTGATTGGCACAAAAAATAGAGGCAATATCCATTTTCCCAAAGGAAGAAGTCATGATATCTGCCGCTGGGTTTAACTGCTGTATCTTTTCCTGTAATTGCTTGATATTTTTTTCTGCAATCAAATCTGTTTTGGTGATAATGACTTTATCAGCTGCCACGATTTGCTTCACTGATTCTGGATTGCCATTGAGATGAAGTTCCCCATTCACAGCATCTAAACAAGTAAGCACCATGTCAATATAAAAATGATGAACCAGTAAGGGATGGGTAAAAATAGAAAATAAAATAGGGGCTGGGTCTGCCAAACCTGTGGTTTCGACAATCACCCGATCCAGGGGAATTTCGCCCTGTTCAGAGGAATTAAGCATCATACGCAACTCATTCACCAGGTCATCCCGACGATTACAGCAAACACAACCTCCGCTCAATAGAGTTGTGCGTTCTTCAATACGTCGAATAAAACGATGATCCAAACCAACTTCACCATATTCATTGATAATCACAGAAGTCCCTGCAAAACTATTATCCCGCAAAATCCGGCTGAGCAAGGTGGTCTTCCCACTACCAAGAAAGCCCGTTACAATGGTAAGGGGGCATTTATTATGATTACTCATGATTTTTTTCTCCATGTGCAGATAAAAATGCTAATAAATCCGGCTCCAAAGGATCCAACTGTTGAGACGTTAATGTTTGAACAGCAGGCCACATATCTCCCAAATCATTCACCACCAAAGAAACCCCTTTTTTATCTGCTAACATATATTTGCTTCCATTCCAATCCCGTAATGTTAGGCCATAATAAGATAAAATTTGGTTGGCATACGCCACTCTTTTTAAACGATTTCTCATTCTATCCCGTTGGCTCTCCCCCACCACCACTGTGGGATGAAAGGCTTTGTCATGGATTTGTTGGTCTGTCCAATGTACATTCATGACCAATTCGCCGCACAATACACACATACTTGTTTTCTCCTTTCCCTATACCTTTGAAGAAGTTAAACGTGCAGGCCTTCCCAAGGTAGGCATGCACGTTTATGAAATGGTCATTCATTTGCACCACTTACATTTGCACGACTTATTTATTTCTAGGACAACGCTTTAAAAAATCATCAGCAATTTCGTTAAATGTTACCCAACGCACCCCTTCATGCTTGTTGATATGCTCAATTAATCTCTCATGAGCCAAAAGAACCTGGGGACGGCCACTAACATCCGGATGAATGGTCATACCAAATACAGCATAATCATACTCCCGATAAACCCAATCAAATTGATCCCGCCACATTTCTTCAATATCCCTGGGATTAATAAAACCAAAACTATTGGGGGATTTTTTAATGAACATCATAGGGGGCAAATCGTCCAAATACCAATTGGCTGGAATCTCTACCAAATCCGTCTCATGCCCCCGCACCAAAGGCTTCATCCACTCTTTGGCAGGCGCAGAATAATCAATTTTAGTCCAACTATCCCCCACCCGAACATAATATGGGTGAAAATCATTATGCATTAAGCTGTGATCATATTTAATGCCATGTTTCAACAAAATCTCATTGGTAATATTTGAAAACTCCCACCATGGGGCCACATATCCTGTGGGCTTTTGACCTGTGAGTTTTTCAATTAGCTCTATGCTTTTTAACAAAACATCTTCTTCTTGCTGAGGCGTCATGGCAATGGGATTTTCATGGGAATAACCATGGGCTCCAATTTCATGTCCATCCGCAACGATCATTTCCATTTGCACAGGGAATGTTTCAATGGAGTGTCCAGGGGAAAACCAGGTGGTTTTTAAATTATATTTTTTAAACAATTTTAGCAAACGAGGAATGCCAATTTCCCCGGCAAATAAACCGCGTGAAATATCATCAGGTGAATCTTCCCCGCCATAAGAGCCCAGCCAGCCAGCCACTGCATCAATATCCACACCATATGCCACTAATATTTCTTTTTTTCCCATTTTTTCATCCTCCTTTTTATTTTATTTACCATAATTGGCCAACACCAGTTTTTGATTTAAATCACTTAAATAAGGAATTGCTTTCCGTTGCAAAGCAATCAAATCCAAATCAATGGTTTGTACAAGAACTTGATTTTCTTGATCTGCCAAAACCATTACTTCTCCTCTTGGATTTACAATACGGCTAGCGCCAGCAAACACTGTTTCTTGCTTTTCTATCCCAAAACGATTGGCTGCCATTACATAAATCCCATTTTCCAAAGCCCTGGCTTTGGAAGCAATATCCCAAGCATACAAGCGCTTGGCGCCAAAAGCAGCCGGATAGGCCACTATCTCAGCCCCTTGCAAGGCCAATATCCTGGCCCCTTCGGGAAAACCAATTTCATAGCAAATTTGTAAACCCAATTTGGTAAAACCCAAATCAAAAACCGGAAATCTATCTCCCCTCCCAAACCGCGAAACTTCCTGATCCCAAAGATGGATTTTTCGATAAATACCCAACAAACCTGAAGGACCCACCACAAAGGCAGTATCGTAGGGCAATGGGCAAGAAGAATGGGCTTCTATGATATTACCCACAATGAATACTTGATATTGTTTACAAATCTGTTCCAAACACTGGGTCGTGGGACCAGGAATACTTTCAGCCAATTGGGTATCCAGTTCTTCCACTCGATAACCTGTATGAAAAAGTTCTGGCAAGACAATCAGCCGAGCCCCCTGTTGCACAGCTTGCATAATCAGCCCTTTGGCTTTGTTCAAGTTTTCTTTCACTTTGCCCAGTTCACAATTCATTTGGATAGTAGCAACTCTGTGCTCCCTTGCCACTTAGAACCACCTCTTTTTTTCATCCATATGGTTTTTCTCAAAACAACAATAACTTTGATTTTCAATACTTATGTTTCAGGCACATTATTTGCTGAAATGGCCAGCTTATTTAAAACCTTAAGAAAATATATCCGCCCCTTTCTCAGCTCCATTTTCTGCAGGCAAAGCCGTGCTTTTTTGGGCCAATTTCTGCGCCCCTATATCTGAAATATAACCCAACATAATCCCAATCACCAAACCCAATAGAGCCCCAATACCATTACAATCTGTGGCATAAAATGCAGCATTCCCAATAAAAGTACCTGGAATAAAACTTAAAAAACTAATTTTAGCTTGCCAACACATGATGGCAGCAACCAAAATGGTTATCACCAAGCCCAAAGAATTGGGGATAAGTCCAGAAATGAATATTGTTACAACCCCCCAAAAGACACCAGCAATATTACAACAAAGGGCTTTTTTCATTCCATCCAATTTACCGCCTGCTGCAAAATAAGTCGCCCAACCCAAAAATCCGGCAAAAGCAATGAAACCCAAAGCTCCGCTGGCAAATACCCATGCTCCTGCCAATAAACCAACTGTAATACCCACTGCAGAAATATAATTCATTCTTCTCCTTATCCTCCTTTCGGTTCCAAAATCAATGTTCATCGATTTATCTGATGCACCTATTGACACAAAAGATAAAATGAAATATACTAGTTGAGTTGACTATATTAAAATGGGGATATTTTTTTCTGTAATAGATTCGTTGTGATAACAATAACAAATGTTGCTGCCAGTGTCAAAGATTTTTTTAGTTATTTTCAGAATTTTATACACAAAATATTTGTTTTTTTATTCTCAATAAAGTCAAAAAGGCTACCATGGTGGTTTATTTCACCATGTAGCCTTTATCTAATTGGTTGATTATTTTAAAACAAATATTAATGAGTATAATCTAATATCTTAATACCTTCCCCTACCCCTGCTGTTACTGCTTCTTTCATTTTTCCCGCAAAAGGACAAGCAAAACCAATAGGAGCTCCCTTACTTATACATGAAGCAAAGGCAATGGTATCAGCACCTCTTTTTACCATTTCTTTGGCTCGTCCAACCGCTTTTTTCCCAGGACAGCCCCCACATGAATTGACACCAATCATTTCTATTTCTTCAGTTACCCCTGCAAATGCCCCTTCTTTATCCCGTACTACTTTAAAATCCTTGGTAGCAGGACAAATTTCTTCTGTTTGCATACACCGAATGATTCCTAATTTCATGTCTGTCCTCCCTTTCTAAGCCAT
>CATZDY010000080.1 GCA_958417755.1 uncultured Peptococcaceae bacterium | reverse complement strand
CCTATAACAAAAAATCTGTCTGAAAACATTTGTTTTCAGACAGACTGTGGTGGAGATGAGGGGGATCGAACCCCTGACCTCCTGCATGCGAAGCAGGCGCGCTCCCAGCTGCGCTACACCCCCATACGGTATTCTTTTATTTGATTGCAAGTTTACCATAAAAAAAGATTCCCTGCAAGAAGAGTTGGAAAGAAAAATATATATACAGCCATCAGAAAAGAATGATAAGATTAGAAAAAGGCCATGAGGGGAAATGAATTTGCCGTTGTTTAATTTTTTTACTATGATTCAACAAGAAGACATTATCAAACGGGTGAAGAAATTAAAGGCCAAACATCCAGATAAAACTCAGCGGGAGTTATGTGATTTAATTATCAAAAGTAAGTCCCGTCGTTGTGCTGCCAGTGGAGCAGTAACAGCAATGCCAGCAACAATACCTGGTGTGGGCACTGTCATTTCTGTATTGGGAGGCAGTACATTGGATGTAGTTTTATTGACTTACTTTATGTCCGAAATGACACTGGAACTATCCGCAGTTTATCATAGAGATTTGGATTTACCCGCTGTATCCCAGGAAGCATTATGGGTATTTATCTCTGCCTTAGGTGCTGATCTGGTAGGAAAAGGACTTTCCAAAATTGCCATCAAGCAATTGGGAAATCAAGCTGTGGTTAAACTTGGCCATAAACTACTTTTATCCATGGGAATACGAATTGGCCAACGCTCTTTATTTAAAATTTTACCTCTATTGGGTGTCGCGATTTCAGGTACTGTTAATTATTGTTTTTGCCAAAAAGTGGGGAACTTTATGGTTGATTATTATGAAAAACATGCCTTTGAAGATTGGCAAGGTCCAACCATTGATGTTTAATTAATTTTTTTCACTATATTAAAATAACAATGATTGTTTGGAGAAAAGATGATGAAAGGCAAAAAATTCTTGTTTGCTTGTTTTCTATTCCTTTTGCTCCTTTGTATAGGAGGATTGCTTGTTGACAAAGTAGTAAAAACAAAGGGAGAAGCTCTGATAATCCCTCCTGCTCAACCTTACGAAACAAAACAAGTAGCCATTGTATTAGGCGCCTATGTATATCCTAATGGTATGTTATGTAGTATGCTTCAGGATAGGGTAGAAACAGCCGTACAATTATACAAAGCAGGGCAAGTAGAAAAAATTATGATGACTGGAGATCATGGCGCAAGCACTTATGATGAAGTAAATGCCATGCGTTTATATGCCTTACAGTTAGGGATTCCTGAAGAGGATATTTTTACGGATCATGCGGGTTTTTCTACTTATGATAGCATGTATCGGGCAAAGGATGTATTTTTAGTAGATTCCGCTATTGTGGTTACCCAAGAGTTTCATTTACCCAGAGCCCTGTACATTGCGGATTCTTTAGGTATACAGGCAAGGGGAATAAAAGCAGATAAACATGCTTATGCAGGAATTCGTATGAATGAGCTGAGGGAAATACCAGCTAGAATCAAATCCTTTATCCAAGTTGTTTTGCAGGCAAAACCGCGTTTTTTGGGGGATACAATTCCCATTACTGGAGATGGAAAAGCCAGTTGGGATCAGCTTTGATATTATTCCTCCTATTTTGTATCATAGACATGCACATGGCAATGTATAATAACTGAATACTAATATAAAAACGTACTTTCCTGCCAAGAGGTGTACGTTTTCATCAAGCATATAATATTGAAAAAATCCATACATTCATATTTTTTGTGCTTTACGCATGAATCGATGAATCAGGACAAGAAAACATAACAAGAAAAAAATAACGCCCATGAGAAGGAGTGATATTTCCCAGCTGGCCCATAGAAATGATTTTTTTTCTATGATTTGCAAAGCCGCCAGGGTGGGCATGGCCAAGGTGGTTTCAAAGCCGTTTATATGGGGAATCAGGAGCCAGGTATAACCAGCCGCCAATGCTGCATGGGCAATTCTGGTTATAATAAATGGTAGAATCCGTATATCCGTTTTGCTTATCATACTGGCTACTTGAGCATGGACAGACAATCCGCTCCAAGCCAGAATCATACTGACAGCTATGACTTGTTGGCTTAATGATGTAGCAGCAGCTTCACTGGCCAGCTTTGAACCAATGGTCATTTCAAAAAAACCACTGGCCAGAGCTGGCAGGATTTCAGGGGAAAATCCCAAAGGCAGTAAAACAACCCCAAACAGCTTTGCTAACAAACCAATAATACCGGATGTTGTCAAGAGCTTTATCAAAACAGCAAATAAAATGATGAATCCACCTATTTGCAATAAATTGGTAACAGCATTCTTCACCACATCACCCAAAATATTGCCCAAAGGCCTGGTTTCTTGTTCCCAGGCCAATTGCAATTCCCGAAATGCCCTTTTTAATATACCTTGTTTATTTTCCGGGGGTGCTATATATTCTGGATCATTACGGCCATAAAATCTGAGCAAAATACCTAAGGTAAGGTTGGATAAATAATGGGCCCCCACAATAAGCAATCCCAGTGTTGGTTGTCCAAACATGCCAATGGAAACAGCCACTAGCATAAACAAAGGGCTGGCGTTATTGGTAAAGGACATCAATCGTTCAGCTTCTATCCTGGTACAAAGCCCTTGGGTTCGTAACCGAGCTGTAACCATTGACCCAATGGGATATCCGGAGGTAAAACCAATACATAGCACAAAAGAACCACTACCTGGTACATTGAACAAAGGGCGCATAATAGGTTCTAATAATACCCCCATAAATCTCACAATACCAAAACTCAATAATAATTCAGAGGCAATAAAAAAAGGTAACAAGGAAGGAAATACAATATCCCACCAGGCATGCAGTCCTGATACAGCTCCATCAAAAACGGTTTTAGGTTGGGTAATCATACTAAATACAAAACACAGTGCCAACACAGTGAGCAGCAATTTACTCCAATAGATAGGGTGAGACTTTGGCCATGGTTTTCTTTTTCTAGCCAATCCAATCCCAATCAACAGAAAAAATAAAAGGAAAAAAATCAGAATTAATATGATGACAATCATAATAACCTCCCGGGCTAAGGGTATTGTTGATGAAAGGAAAGATTCATGCAAATAGATTGTTTTCTGTTCACTGGGGTATTCCATACTGTATCCTGGTTTATATATACGAAACAAAAACATATCTTAGACCGAAACCAATGGACAAAGAATATGGAAAACAACAAGGGAATATTTTGATTGACAAGATGCAAATGTTTTAACATTATTTTGTATAAAGAGTTGGCTGGGAAGCCTTGACAGATGGGGATTTTGTTTTATATAATACATTTTGTGGTACAATGAGGTGTATAACGTTGATTGAGATAAATATAGGGCAATTTAAAAAAAATGCCGGAGAAATTGTTACCATTGCTAGGGAAGCTGAAATGGCACCTGTAGGTTTTGGGGGGGAACAAATTGTTTTCCAAAATCCGGTTCAATTGGATTTAACCTTAACCAATACAAAAGGGACAATTTCTTTGGAAGGAAAAGCAAAGGCAACATTGATGCTGGTATGTGACAAATGTTTAGATACCTTTTATATGCCTTTGGAAACAGAACTGTCGGAAATTTATTACCATGAAGGACAAATACAAGGGGAACCTGAAGAGGATTGGATTCCTTATAAAGGGGATGTATTGGACATTGGTCCAGAAGTAGAAAAAGCATTCCTTATCTCCTTGCCCATGCGAGTGATTTGTGGGGAAAATTGTAAGGGGCTTTGTCCTATATGTGGCAATCATAAACTTCGTCAGCCTTGTCAATGTGAAGAAGAGACAGGGGATCCACGATTGACTATTTTGAAAGATCTATTACCCAAATAAATCTAAGCAATACGATATTGTACCAGCAAGGGGGTGTAAAACATGGGGGTACCCAAACGGAAATCATCCAAACAAAGGGGTAGACAACGTAGAGGTGCTAGCTATAAAATAGGAGCTCCCAGCCTGGTAAGTTGTCCGCAATGTAAGGCATTGGTGGTTCCCCACCATGTATGTGGTGAATGTGGCTATTATGACAACAAAGAAGTCATTGACATGAGTAAATAGTAAATCATAAACAAAGAAAAGGCCGTAAAAAGCTGGGAAAAGGATGAAATCCTTTGCTCTCAGCTTTTTTTGCTTTTATGGTTACAATGAATCAATACTTTATTTTACAATATTCGATCCTAAAGTCTAGCAGGAAATTGGCTTTAGAAAAGAAATATAGATTTATAGTTGCTTTTTATTTCCAGCTCCTTTATAATATCGATTAGTACCAGGTACTAAATATATCCTTGAGGGAGATGTTATGTCCAGGGGAATCCCAGGCAAAGCCCAGCGTCACCAATTGTTACTACAATACATACAAGACAATCCTTTTCTTACGGATAATGATTTGGCTCAGATTATGGGAGTCAGTATCCAAACCATTCGCTTGGATCGGTCTCAATTGCACATTCCGGAGCTACGAACCAGAATCAAGAAGGTAGCCCAAGGGGTGTATGGCCAGGTTCGTTCTCTAAAAGAAGAAGAAATCGTAGGAGAATTGGTGGAATTGGAAGTGGGAAGCCGCGGGGTATCCATCTTAAAAATAGAAAAGGATATGCTGTTAAGCAAATCAAAAGTAGCCAGAGGACATCAACTGTTTGCTCAAGCCAATTCCTTAGCCGTAGCCGTGATAGATACGGAAATAGCCTTAACTGCTACTGCTAAGATAAGTTTTAGAAGACCTGTTTATAGCGGAGAAAAAGTAATTGCTACGGCCCGGATTAGCCGTAAGAAAGGCAATAAATATATGGTCAGGGTTTCCTCCCATGTAAAAAGTGAAATTGTATTTGAAGGTAAATTTCTTGTTTTTGCCATTGAAGAGGGGGTTTGGCATCGATGAAAATTGCTGTGGACGCGATGGGAGGGGATTTTGGCCCAGGAATCGTCGTCAAAGGTGTTTGTGATGCAGTACGGGATTTTGGTCTAAAGGTAATTTTAGTAGGCAATCGAGAGGCCATTGAACAAGAGCTCTCCCCTGGGCAGAATTTACAAGGCATTGAAATTGTACATGCATCAGAAGTCATATCCATGGGAGACGCCCCTGTGGTAGCGGTTCGTAAAAAGAAAGATTCTTCCATTGTACGGGCTGTTCAGCTGGTAAAAGAAGGAGAAGCCCAGGCAGTGGTTTCAGCTGGAAGCACTGGCGCTGCTATGGCTGCATCTTTATTGGGTTTAGGAAGGATTAAGGGTATTGATCGGCCAGCCATTGCCACAGTATTACCAAATCAACAAGGTGGAACAGTGGTACTGGATGTGGGAGCCAATGCGGATTGCCGTCCTCGTAATCTACTACAATTTGCTTTAATGGGTTCCTTATATACAGAAAAGGTATTGGGCATTCCCAAACCCAGGGTGGGATTATTGAATATTGGGGAAGAAGAAACAAAAGGCAATGAATTGGTTTTAGAGACCTTTCCTCTTTTAAAAAACATTCCAGTCAACTTTATAGGCAATGTGGAAGGAAGGGATATCTTTAAGGGTACTGTAGATGTAGTGGTTTGCGACGGATTTGTAGGCAATGTAGTATTAAAGGCAGGAGAAGGAATGGGCATGGGACTCATGACCATTCTAAAAGAAGAATTGACCAAAAATTGGCTGACTAAAATGGGAACTTTGCTTGTACGGTCAGCTTTGGCAAAATTAAAACGAAGATTTGATTATGCTGAATATGGAGGTGCTCCCCTGCTGGGAGTGGAAGGAGTTTCCATTATAAGTCACGGCAGTTCTTCTAGCATGGCCATCAAGAATGCTGTCCGCATTGCTGCTGAATCTGTGCAAGTAGAATTGGTTTCAGCCATTCGCAACAGCATGGAAGAGGGTTTGGCCAGTCCAATAGAAGAAAAGGGGTGTATGAATGCCGGGACCAATTAATGCAGGCATATTGGGAATAGGGGTCCATGTGCCAGATAAGATTTTAACCAATGAAGACTTGGAAAACATGGTGGATACCAGTGACGAATGGATTAAGAGCAGAAGTGGCATTCAGCAAAGACATATTGCAGCGCCAGAAGAATGCACATCAGACTTTGCGGTGGAAGCAGCCAAAAAGGCCTTGGCTAACGCCCACCTGAGTCCTGAAAACATAGATTTGATCATTGTATCCACCAATACTCCTGATATGCTTTTTCCTGCCACAGCTTGTTTGGTACAAAATAAATTGGGCGCATCCAAGGCAGGGGCTTTTGATTTATTGGCTGGTTGTAGTGGTTTTGTTTACGGCTTGTCAGTAGCAACCCAATACATTGTCAGTGGAACTTATCGTCATGTATTGGTCATTGGAGCAGAAACCCTTTCTAGGATTATCAATTGGCAAGATCGCAATACTTGTGTATTGTTTGGAGATGGAGCCGGGGCCATTGTAATGGGACCTGTATCTCCACCCAAAGGTGTTCTATCCACAAGGCTGGGAGCCGATGGTTCTGGTGGACCACTTTTGTGTCTCCCTGCAGGGGGAGCGCGTATGCCAGCATCCCATAAAACAGTGGAGGAACAATTACACTATGTTTCGATGAATGGCAGAGAAGTATTTAAATTCGCTGTAAAAACCATGGGGGAAGGAGCCTTACAGGCTTTGGCAGCAGCTGGCCTAAAAAAAGAAGATATTGATTTTTTCATTCCCCATCAGGCCAATATAAGGATTATTGAATCAGCAGCCAAACGACTGGGCCTTTCTATGGACCAAGTACAGGTCAATGTAGATCAATATGGCAACACTTCCACAGCCTCCATTCCCTTGGCCTTGTATGATGCTGTAAAAAGCGGCAAAATAAAAGAAGGCGATTGCCTCGTGCTAATATCATTTGGTGCAGGACTGACATGGGCAGCAGCAGTGGTTCGCTGGGGTATTTAGTAACAATTTTTAAGACATAAAAAATAACAATAGAATTAAGAAATAAATCAGTTTCAGTATCACATAAAAAGAATTCTATTTGTTTTTCATGAAAAGCAAGGGGTGTCTTTATGATAAAAACTGCCATCTGTGATCTCTTGGGCATTCAATATCCCATTTTGCAAGGGGGTATGGCCTGGGTATCCACCGCTGAATTGGCAGCAGCGGTAAGCAATGGGGGAGGTTTGGGTATTATAGGCGCAGGGCAAGCGCCGCCAGATTGGTTGGAAGAACAGATTAAGAAGGCCAAAACCCTTACTAGCCATCCCTTTGGCGTTAATGTCATGTTATTGTCTCCTTATGTGGATGATATCATGAACCTGATTATACAGGAAAAAGTAGCTGTGGTTACCACAGGAGCAGGAAATCCGGGAAAATACGTGCCCAAGTTAAAGGATGCAGGAACAAAAGTTATTCCTGTGGTATCTTCCGTGGCCTTAGCCAAACGTTTGGTTCGCTCAGAAGTGGATGCTTTGATTGCCGAAGGTTGTGAAAGCGGTGGTCATGTAGGAGAGCTGAGCACCATGCCTTTGGTGCCCCAAATTGTAGATGCCGTAGAGATTCCAGTATTAGCTGCCGGGGGCATCTATGATGGAAGAGGTATGGCGGCAGCATTGGCTTTAGGGGCTAAAGGGGTGCAAATGGGAACCCGTTTTATGTGCGCTCAGGAATGCACCATTCACCAGAAAATAAAGGAAATGGTCATCAAAGCAAAGGATCGAGATACTGTAGTAACTGGACGTTCCACAGGGCATCCGGTACGGGTATTAAAAAACAAATTATCCCGGCAATTCGAAGAGATGGAGAAACAATGTCTGCCTGCAGAAGAAATTGAAAAATTGGGGGTAGGGAAACTACGTCTTGCCATGGTAGAAGGCGATATAGAAACAGGTTCTGTTATGGCTGGACAAGTGGCTGCCATGGTAGGAAAAATAGAACCAGCGGCTGCAATTATCAAACAGGTCATGGAAGAAACGGAAAAGAGATTAGCTGATTTAGTGAAAATGGTGGTGTGACCATGAAAAATGCATTTATATTTCCTGGGCAAGGTTCTCAATATGTTGGCATGGGAAAAGATCTATATCAAAATTTTAAAGAGGCAAAAGAACTTTTTGCCCAAGCGGATGAGGCTTTGCAGTTTGGACTAACCAAATTATGTTTTGAAGGTCCGGAAGATGAACTCAAAAAAACCATGCATGCCCAGCCTGCTATTTTAATGATAAGCATGGCGGTATTTACAATTTTACAACAACAAGGCATACCCTGCCATATGGCAGCGGGACATAGCTTAGGAGAATATACCGCATTGGCAGCTGCAGAGGTTTTTTCCTTTGAGGACGCAATTCGTTTGGTACGGTTAAGAGGACAGTTGATGCAAGAAGCCGTTCCTTTGGGCCTGGGAGGTATGTGCGCTGTCTTAGGATTAGAGGATCAAGGGGTCAAAGATGTTTGCCAACAAGCTGCTGCCCAAGGAACATTGGTAGAAGTGGCCAATTTCAATTGTCCGGGACAGGTAGTCATTGCAGGACTTCAAGAGGGATTACAGGCTGCCAGTGCATTGGCATTGGCAGCAGGGGCCAAAAAAGTAGTTCCTTTAGCCGTGAGTGCTCCATTCCATTCCAGCCATATGAAACCAGCGGCTGAAAAATTGGCCTTGCATTTACAGACAATTTCCATGAAAAGTCCCATCATGCCAGTGGTTTCCAATGTAACCGCTGCATATCATGGAGATGCCGAACAAATCAGGAATTTATTAAAACAACAAATGTTTCAACCTGTGCGCTGGCGGGAATGCATGGAATTTTTACTTGCTCAAGGAGCCCAATTATTTGTTGAAGCAGGTCCTGGGAAAGTATTAAAGGGACTTATGAAAAAAATTCAGCGCCAAACTGAAGTTTGGCAAATAGAAGATAAGGCAACAATGGAAAATTTCCTTGCGTCAGTGAGGGAGGTTGGCTAAAATGTTTACAGATGATAAGGTGGCCATTGTAACCGGGGCCTCCCGGGGCATCGGCAAAGCCATTGCTTTAGCCCTGGCTGATGCTGGAGCAGATGTGGTTGTTAATTATACAAACAATGTAGAGCAAGCCAATGCTGTGGTTACTGCCATTGAGGCAAAGGGTAGAAAAGCAATGGCTTATCAGGCTAATGTAGCCCAGGAGGAACAGGTAAACCAGATGGTGCAAGCCACATTAAAACAATGGGGAAAAATAGATATATTGGTAAATAATGCAGGGATTACAGCAGATAATTTGCTTCCACGGATAAAAAATGAAGATTGGAATCAGGTAATAGCTACAAACTTAACCGGAGCTTTTCTTTGCACAAAAGCTGTGACAAGACCAATGTTAAAGGCTAGATGGGGTCGCATCATCAACATAACTTCTGTGGTGGGTTTGATGGGCAATGCTGGGCAATGCAATTATGCAGCCAGTAAAGCAGGATTGGTGGGACTCACAAAATCCTGTGCCAAAGAGTTAGGCTCCCGGAATATCACCGTCAATGCAGTGGCCCCAGGGTTTATTATGACCAATATGACTGATTCTTTGCCCGAAGAAACAAAAAGCAAAATGAAGGCAGAAATACCTTTGGGGCGGTTCGGATTACCCGA
The DNA here is from genome assembly GCA_958417755.1 of uncultured Peptococcaceae bacterium. Classification (GTDB taxonomy): domain Bacteria; phylum Bacillota; class Desulfotomaculia; order Desulfotomaculales; family Desulfocucumaceae; genus CATZDY01. The sequence goes on along the minus strand of CATZDY010000080.1, from coordinate 2,469 downwards.
AGAAGTAGCTTCATTGGTGGTTTTTTTAGCTTCAGATAATGCAGCTTATCTTACTGGGCAGGTAATGACGGTGGATGGTGGCATGACCATGTAATCAATATTTTCCAAAGGGCATGGTAAAGATTTTATCGTAGAGGAGGTGAGCATTTGTCAGCATTAGAAAAAATCAAAGGTATCATTGTGGAACAGCTGGGTGTGGAAGAAGGAGAGATAAATTTAGAAGCATCATTTATAGAGGATCTTGGGGCTGATTCATTGGATATTGTGGAATTGGTCATGGCCTTAGAAGAGGAATTTGATATTACCATCCCTGATGAGGATGCAGAAAAAATTCGTACAGTGGGCGATGCGGTCAGTTATATACAAGACCACTCATAGCAACGAAAAAAGTCCCGCACAGCAGGCGGGGCTTTTTTGAAATCATAGAATATTATGTTATACTGGATGTTAGAGATGGCATCGGGCAACCGGTGCCATCAAAACAAGGTTTCGGATCGGAGGTGTTTGTTTGACCAACCGGGTAGTCATAACTGGTCTAGGGGTAGTATCCCCCTTAGGAACAGGTTTAGAAAAATTTTGGACAGCAGCAAAAGCAGGAAACTCTGGGGTTGGATTGATTACAAAATTTGATACAGAAGGATATACCACCAAAATCGCCGCAGAAGTAAAGGATTTTGACCCCATTGATTATATTGATAAAAAAGAAGCCCGCAAAATGGATCAGTTTACTCAATACGCCATTGCATCAGCCCAAATGGCTTTACAAGATGCTAAACTTAATCCTGCTGACTTGCCAGGAGAGAGAGTGGGCGTGGTTTTGGGTTCAGGGGTAGGGGGCTTGGGAACTTTAGAAGAACAACATAAAGTTTTGCTCAGCAGAGGTCCTTCAAGAATCAGCCCTTTTTTTATTCCCATGATGATTTCCAATATGGCTGCAGCTTCCATTGCCCTTCGCTATGGATTTCAAGGCTGTAATGTAACCACCACCAGTGCTTGTGCCTCAAGCAACAATGCGGTGGGGGATGCCTTGCGAATATTACAAAGGGGACAAGCAGATGTCATGATTTGCGGAGGCTCGGAGGCACCCATTACGCCCTTGGCTGTGGCTGGTTTTTGTAGCATGAAAGCCATGTCAACCCGCAATGATGAGCCCCAAAAAGCCAGCAGACCTTTTGATGCTGACCGTGACGGTTTTGTCATTGGGGAAGGGTCTGCCATATTAATTTTAGAAACCCTGGAACATGCGAAACAAAGAAAAGCACCTATTTATGCAGAACTGATTGGGTATGGTACCAGTTGTGATGCTTATCACATTACCGCCCCAGAGCCAGAGGGCAAAGGAGCAGCTTTATCCATGGTATTAGCATTGCAAGATGCTGGGATAAATCCTGATGAAGTGGATTATATCAATGCCCATGGTACTTCTACTCCTTTGGGGGACAAGCAGGAATCCCTAGCAATTAAACGAGCCTTTGGAACTTGGGCTCCCCAATTGGCTATCAGTTCCACCAAGTCAATGACTGGTCATTTGCTGGGAGCAGCTGGCGGTCTAGAAGCAGTGCTTAGTATTTTGGCCATTTATCATGGGGTAATTCCCCCTACAATTAATCTGGATACTCCTGATCCTGATTGTGATTTGGACTATGTTCCCAATCAAGCCCGCTCTAAGGATATTCGAGCAGCTATGTCCAATGCCTTTGGCTTTGGAGGACATAATGCTACATTGTTATTCAAAAAATATCAAGATTAGAAGAGGCCTAGAATCATGAAAAAGAATGAATTGCAGATTGGGATATTAAAGAAAAAGCTTGGTTTTCATTGGCAAAATGATGATCATTTGCGTTTGGCTATGACCCATAGTTCATTTTCCTATGAAAGCAAAGAAAAAATCATGAGCAACCAACGTTTAGAATTTTTAGGAGATGCTGTTTTAGAATTATTGGTGAGTAGCTATTTATATCATGCATTTCCCGAAAGCTCTGAAGGAGAATTAACCAAATTAAGAGCTGCCATGGTATGTGAATCTTCTCTGGCAAGACTTGCCAAAAAATTAGAATTAGGACAATGTCTGTATATGGGCAAAGGGGAGGAACGTTCTGGTGGCCGAGAACGTCCTTCCATTTTAGCTGATTCTTTTGAATCTTTGCTAGGTGCCATCTACTTGGACCAAGGAATTGAAGGAGCAAAATTATTTTTACAACAACATTTACAAGGTTTGGTGGAAGAAGCAAGAAAAGGTAACTTGGATCGGGATTATAAAACTGAGTTACAAGAACTATTGCAAAAAAAGTCTGTAGATCCTGTCACGTATGTGGTTTTAAAGGAAGATGGACCTGACCATCAAAAGGTGTTTACAGCTGGAGTTATGCATTTGGGAAAAGAAATGGGAAAAGGCATGGGAAATTCTAAAAAAGAGGCAGAACAACAGGCAGCCAAAAAAGCTTTACAAAAAATGGGGGTTGCCATTAA
>CATZDY010000079.1 GCA_958417755.1 uncultured Peptococcaceae bacterium | reverse complement strand
ATCTTCAAACCCTTTATTTTTAAAGGATTTTTTCTTTTTGTTTTATATGTTAAAAGTATATAATCATTGTAAAGCGATTCCGGAGGTATCACCATGTTTCGTAGTATTCTATTTACCCCAGGCAATGAACCAGACAAAATAAAAAAAGCCCTTTTATCCCAGGTGGACGCTGTGGCATTGGATTTAGAAGACGCTGTGGCATATGAGCAAAAGGACCAAGCTCGCCAAACTATTTGTCAAGCGTTACAACAAAAACCATCTCTCCCTGTTTTTATTAGATTAAATGCTGTATCATCCCCATATTTTCTGGATGATTTGATGGCCACCATTCAACTCCCCATCACAGGATTTATGCTGCCCAAAACGGAATCCTGTGATGAATTGCAAAAGTTTGATTGGTTGTTAGGACTTTTAGAAAAAAAATCTGAGCTGCCTGTTGGAAACCATAAAATCATTCCCTTTATTGAAAATGCAAAAGGAATATTGCAAGCCCAAGCCATTGCTGCAGGACCCAGGGTGAAATGTTTGGCTTTTGGTGGTGTTGATTATTCCCAAAGTTTAGGTCTGCCTTATCCTCAAAACAGCAAAGGACTTTTTTTTGCCCGCAATCAATTGGTATTGGCTTCCCATGCTGCTGGCATAGAACCTCCTTTGGACACTGTTTTCCCTGATTTAGAAAACCATAATCTTTTACAAACTGAAGCGCGAATTGCCAAAAATTTGGGGTTTCAAGGCAAGCTGATTATACATCCCAAGCAAATTCAAACTGTACAACAACTTTTTACTCCAACGCCAGAAGAGCTCGCCTATGCCCGCAAAATTGTGCAAGCTTTTGCAAAAGCAGAGGCTTTGGGTATAGCAGTCATCCAGCTAGACGGTAAACTCATAGAATATCCCATTGTGCACCGGGCCAAATCCATATTGGCTTATACAAATGAAACCTAATATCTTTTTACTTAAGCCCCAACATTGGAAAAAGCAAAAGCAGTAGAAATTTTTCTCAATCTTTTCTACTGCTTTTTATATTTTGTTCTATTTTTTGAATCAAAGGGATATGACGATTTGATTCGTTTGCAATAACATTACAAACCATATTTAGCCCGAGTAAAGCCAGAATACAAAACCCCCAAAGGATTATGAGCCATAACCCGATCCTTTACAGCAAAGGTAGTAACAGGTGCTTCGGAATACTTCTGGAATAATATATCATGTCCCAAACAAAGGCCCAAAGCTACATTTAATTCTGTTTTGGTTTTATTTAAAAGCTTTGCTTGGGCAATGGGATTACACATGGCTTCAAAACGGTCTGGGTTGAGATTTTCCACTTCAAAATCCTTTTTATTTTGTCCACAAACCTTACAGCACACAGAGTCTACCTTAAATTGTTGCTGTTCCAACACTTTACTAAGGGATTCTGCTTCTTGGCTTAAGCCTACACAAAAGGCAATACCCAAACGCTGAAATTGTAAACGCTTACAAAACTCAATCAATTCTTCTAATCTGGTAAGAGAATTACCATATTCATGCAACATAATCATACTGGTTCGATGCATTATTTGATTTTCTTTTTCTTGGTACTCCGGTAAATCCAGCGTCCCTCCGGTACAATCAAAGCCTTCTTTATCACAAATATGTTGCGGCGTATGATGGCAATGGGCACATTTCAATTAAATTCGCCTCCCTTATTTTATCCCTAAAACTACACTATCAATGATTTGATTGCGATTAACCCTTTTATCGCTGTTTTGAGACAGACTGTCAAGACACAAACAATATTACTTCTTCATTACTATTTAGACAAAAACTTTTTTACCCCTGCCATGTTCCTGCTTTTCTTCCAATCCATCTTAGACGGCTGTATAAGATTTGATTATCTTAAAAACAAAAGCAGAATCATCAGATCCTGCTTTTGTCAATTTTAATATTCATATTTTGCTTATTTTGCTTTATGCCTTAGCGGAACGAAGCTGTTTTCTTTTTTCCAATGATTTCAAATCCACCCATACTGGACCTGCATTGAATGTAGAGGAATACGCACCGCTAATAACACCTATCAGCATAGCCAAAACAAAGATTTTGGTTGTGCTACCACCTATGATAAACAAAGCTAAAAGTACGAAAATGACCACTAAAACAGTATTAATAGAACGCACCAAGGTTTGCCAAATGCTTTTATTGACCAAATCCCCTAATGTGTCATCCTTTTTACGCATTCTGGTATTTTCTCTAACTCGGTCGAAAATAATAATACTGCCATTGATGGAATACCCTACAATGGTCAGCACTGCGGCCACAAAGGTAGAGTCCACTTCTATCTGGAAAATGGAGAAAATACCCACCACAACCAATACATCATGCAAAAGCGCTATAATCGTTGCGATTCCTTGTTTGAATTCAAAACGAATGGTAATATAAATGACCATCAACACTGCAGCAATGAGCAAAGCCCCAATGGCTTTGTATTGCGTCTCTCGACCCATTTGGGGCCCCATAACATTGGCTTCTCGAAGGGTCACTTCACCTAAATTCTCTTTTAAAGCAGCCAGCAAAGCATCGCTCTCATTTTGCTCTAAAACCTTTGTATTGATGATAAATGTATTATTTTCCCCCTGCTGTACGCTTTTATTGCCGTCAATATCCACTGTTTGAATGGCATCACGTACCTCTTGGATATTGACTGATTTTGCAAATTGCACTTCCATGGTGGAACCACCAACAAAGTCAATCCCCAGGTTCAACCCTTGCATCACCAGAGAAATCAAACCGGGAAGAATGACAAGAATTGATATGATATACCATATCTTGCGCAGTTTAACAAAATGAAACATTCTTCATTCCCCCCTTAGGCCCCAAACATTTTAATATTCTTTGTAATATTGGTAGAAGCCATCAGATGCAGTAACCAACGGGTCATGGTTAAAGCAGTAAACATGCTGGCTACAATCCCAATGATTAAAGTAATGGCAAATCCTTTGATCATACCGGTTCCCAAGAAATAGAGTACCACTGCCACAATAATGGTGGTAAGGTTGGCATCAAATACCGCCGTAAAGCCCCGTTTAAATCCAGCATCAATGGCAGAACGCAGCCCTTTTCCTGTACGCAATTCTTCCTTAAGTCGCTCAAAAATAATGATATTGGCATCCACAGCAATGGCCATGGATAAAAGGAAAGCGGCAATTCCAGGCAAAGTTAAGGTCACATGAAGAGCCAAGTAAATAACCAATACGATTAAGGTATAAACTACCAACGCAAAATCAGCGATAAGCCCAGGTAAGCGGTAGTACACCAACATGAATATCAAGATAGCAATAATCCCTACCAACCCGGCCTTCTGAGACTGATTTAAGGAATCTGAACCCAAGGTGGGACCCACGGAGGTCTTTTGGGCCACAGTAACCTGCATTGGCAAAGCACCGGATCGAAGCAACAAGGCAATGTTATGGGCTTCTTCCAATGAAGAATACCCTGTGATAATGGCCTTCCCGTCAGGAATGGCTGTTTGCACCACCGGGGTTTGCAAAACATCTCCATCCAAAATAATGGAAATGGTACGCCCCACATTGGCAGCCGTAGCATCGCCGAATTTCTTAGCACCTTCTTGGGTAAATTCCAAATTCACCACAATTTCACCATTGTTGGGATTTTTACTTTCCCGGGCGTCCTTCAAATCTCCCCCACTAACCACTGTTTCCCCGTCTTCTGTTTTAAATTCAAGGTACGCTACTTGGATGATGGTATTCACTGCTTTTTCCGGATCATCCACCCCAGCTAATTCTACAATCAAACGGTCTTTTCCTTGGATACGGATAATAGGCTCTGAAACCCCTAAGGCATTGACCCGGTTCTCAATCACTGCCTTTAATTGTTCCATTTTATCCGCATCAACTTTGATTTCATCCGTATCATGGGCTTGCAAAACTACCCGCACGCCTCCTTGTAAATCAAGGCCTAAGTTAATATCCTTTACCAAAGGAAAATATTTACCCAATGTTTCATTGTGTTGAAATATTGGCACCATGGCAAATACCGTGGCTGCGCCAACTAAGACAAAAATCAACAACAAGCTTAGTATTTTGCTCCATTTCATGGCTTTTACGCTTCCCCCCTATATTAAATAATGAGATGACAAACCCTTGCTCACTGAAACATTTTTATTCATTTGCTGGTCACCGCTTACAACAAGGGCAGAATTTTTGACTCACCAACTATATAAACCAAATCAAACCAACCAACTGTGAAAATCATATCTTATAATAATGTAATAAGACCTGTAAAACCTTATTTTTATGTAATCCAGTAAAAATATGAATTTTATGAAATAAACAAATGTTCAATAGCTGTATTCAAGATTCCTCTTTTCATCCATAAAAATAAGAATACCCCCATCATAAAGAAAGAGAGTAGAGCAAACGCCTACCCTCTCGTTAAAACTCTAGAATTATACCAATTGATAGTGCATACGTATTTCTCACTCATACTAGAGAAATACTAGTCATTATCATTTTCTGGAGCTGACTCTCGAATTTGGGCAATGGCATTTTTTAGAAACTCGATTCTTACGTTATCCGCAACCCTAAGAACCACAGTATCTTCCTTGATTTTTACCACTGACCCCAACATGCCACCAGCAGTGGTCACCCAATCATTGACCTTGATATTATTTAACATTTGCTGGTGTTTTTTTTGACGTTGTTGCTGCGGTCGAATGGCGATAAAATAGAACAAAGCAATTAACGCCACAATGTAAATAATAGGTAAAGCACTTCCTAAACCACTTGAATTCAATCTGGTACCTCCCTTCTCTTGATGTATAATTCGGCTTTCCCTTTCATTTCCCTTTTCCTAGATAAAAATTAACAGGAATGAAATTGATATAAAAAATCCTTTTTGAATTGCATAAAAGAACCTGCCGCAATGGCTTGTCTACTATTTTCCATTAATTGCAATATAAAATGCAAATTATGTATGGTTGTTAATCTTACCCCTAATATTTCATTGGCTTTGATTAAGTGACGGATGTATGCTCTGCTAAAATTACGACAAGCGTAACATTGACAGCCAGGTTCTAAAGGCAAAAAATCTTCTGCATAGATGGCATTTCTCACAACCAATTTACCAGTATGGGTAAATACAGTTCCATTTCTAGCAATTCTAGTGGGCAGAACGCAATCAAACATATCAATGCCCCGGGCAATACCTTCTAATAAACAATCAGGGGATCCCACGCCCATTAAATAGCGAGGTTTTTCTGAAGGAATACAAGGTACTGTATACTCCAACATTTCATACATCATTTCTTTTGGCTCTCCCACGCTTAAGCCGCCTATGGCATAGCCAGGAAAATCCATTTCACCCAACTGAGCTGCGCTTCTTTCCCGCAAATCCCTATACATTCCTCCTTGAATAATACCGAATAATGCTTGATCTTTTCTTTGGTGAGCCAGTTGACAACGCCGGGCCCACCGGCTGGTACGTTCTAAAGAAGCCAGAGCATATTCTTTCTCACAGGGATAAGGGATGCATTCATCAAAGGCCATGATAATATCTGAACCCAAGGCTTCTTGAATTTCCACAGCCCGTTCAGGGGTAATCTCATGTTCTGAGCCATCAATATGAGAACGAAAATAAACCCCTTGTTCTTCAATTTTGCGCAAAGGCCCCAAACTAAATACTTGAAATCCGCCACTATCCGTAAGAATTGGTCCATCCCAGTGCATAAAGACATGCAAACCTCCTGCCTTTTGCACCAGCTGATGCCCAGGTCTTAAATACAAATGATAGGTATTGGCTAAAATAAACTTGCCGCCCACTGACTTTATTTCTTCTGGCGTCATGGTTTTTACAGTAGCTTGGGTCCCTACTGGCATAAAAATAGGAGTTTCTACTTTGCCATGGGGCGTATATAACTCTCCCAGCCTTGCTTTGGATTGCGTATCCTGCAATAATTCATGAAAGATAATACTCATACTATAACCTTTTCCTATGTTAAATTATACGTACCCTTCCATTTCTACACAAAAGTCCGCTATCATACTATCAACATGGCATCGCCAAAACTAAAAAATCGATACTTTTCTTGCACAGCAACCTTATAAGCATTTAAAATTTTTTCTTTCCCAGCAAAAGCGCTTACTAACATTAATAAAGTTGAACAAGGAAGATGAAAATTGGTTACAATGGCATCAATCACTTTAAAACAATAGCCAGGATAAATAAAGATATTTGTCCACCCAGAACCGGCTTTTACGTCACCAGTTTCATCCGCCGCACTTTCCAAACAACGAATGCTGGTTGTTCCCACAGCCACCACTTTACCACCATTGGCTTTGGCCCTATGAATCGCATCCGCTGCTTCTTTTGTAATGGAATAATATTCCTGGTGCATCAAATGATCTTCCACCTGCTCCACTGTAACAGGACGGAAAGTACCTAATCCCACATGCAAAAGCACAGGTACAATCGTAACTCCTTTTTCTTCTATCCTTTGCAATAATTCCGGTGTAAAATGTAAACCTGCTGTGGGGGCAGCCACAGACCCCGGTTCCCGGGCATACACTGTTTGGTATCGCGTCAAATCCCCCCTGGTTTTGATATAAGGAGGCAAGGGCACTTGTCCAATTTGGGTAAGGATCTCATTGAAATCACCTGTATATTGAAAGACGATTTCTTTTATCCCACCATCCTGAAGGGCCTCTACCTTTCCTTCCAAAACCCCCTCGGCAAAAATCAACTTGCTTCCTTGTTTAGCTCGTCTACCAGGCCGCACCAAGGTTTCCCATTTCCGTTCAGATAACTGCCGTAATAATAAAACCTCCAGTTGCGCACCAGTGCCCTCTTTTTGTGCAAAAAGTCTTGCTGGAATGACCTTTGTGTCATTGATGACCAAAACATCCCCAGCAGACAAATAATCAATCATCTGCCCAAAACCACAATGGGTTAAAGATGAATCATCCCTGTGCACCACCATCAATCTGGATTCATCCCTTTTGGGGGTAGGGACCTGGGCAATCAATTCTTCTGGCAAATCATAATCAAAATCTATTGTTTTCAATGTTTTCCCTTACCTTACTGTGTTTTTAACGTACAATTGCTATAATAGTATGCCAAAATATCTTGATATCCATAACCTTCCTTTGCCATGCCCAAGGCCCCATATTGGGACATCCCTAACCCATGGCCAAAGCCATTGCCAGTGAAAAGAACCTGGGAAATAAAACCTTGTTCATTTTTTTCAATTTCCATTGTAAACAGAGCGCTATTGAAGCCCAAAGCCATGCGAACAGTATCTGCATTTCCAATCTCTACTTGCAAGGGTTGATTGGCTGTATCTAGCCCTGTTACAATCAGCCGCTTTACCCTTGCCCCAGAGGCTGTAGACTCCCCAACCTCTAAATTTGATATAGAAGCAAAGGTATATCCGCTTTTATTCAATTGATTGACCAGTGCTTGTTGATCAAAAGAAACTTGCCAACCATAATAATGTTCATTTTTATCAAAGGGATCTTCTTTCCAACGGATGTAAGGTAAGGCATCCTTCCATATATCTTCACTATTTTCCGTATATCCGCCACTGGAACTATGAAAAACAGTCATAACAACTTGTCCATTGCAATGTAAAGTCTGTCCCTGGGTATTATCCACCACCAACCGCGCTGTTTCTGCTTCTATGGCAATTCCCCCATACACCTGACTTTGTTGGGTTGCTAATATATCAAATCCATAAGCTTCATAAGCTTTGGTAGCCATTTGGGCTAAGGCATAACTCCTGGCCACCACTGCCTGGGCTTTTAAAGCCTCTAGGGGCCAGCTGGAGGGCATTTCTGCAGCCACAACACTGTACAAATATTGTTCTAAAGGCAATTGATTGATCACCACAATACCCCCTGTCAGGGGCTTAAAGAGCATTGTTCCCCGATAACCTTTTTTTCCTCCTGCAGTGGATAAATACACAACGTCTTCTCCTACTCCAAGATGAATGGGCATGACATTCCCCTCACTGGATAGCACATGGGCCGTGCCATTGGTCATATCCAAAGTATTTATCCTATCGCCAGCGCCTACCACAGAAAGGCCATTGCTTCCTTGATTCGCACTGCCTGTGGCAGAAAGAATCGATAAGCTATCCCCCCTTTTTTGGCAAAGCAAAGGGGTATCAAAAATCCCAACATGGGTTCCATTGCGTAATAATTCCATCTTTCCATTATCCATGCGAACCTGCCAATTTTCCCCTGGCTGCATAGTTGCCACTTCAGCCCCAGATCCCTGGTCCAATAAAACATACTCACCACCCACAGAAAACTCTTGGCTTGCAGCTTGCGTCGCCAGTCCCACCCGAATGACAGTGGGAATCGAAGATTCTGCCCCCCAAACTGTCATTGGAACCATCACAAGCAGTAAAGCTGATAAAAAACATAGCCCTATCATCTGGGCTTTCTTTCGTCTGTTTCCGAATTGAAACCTACCAAACAACAAGATCCATTCCCTCCTTGAATCTACGCCATGAATTTCGACGTCAAGCCTGCATTTCCCTCCAATCATTTCCTTGTTTTCCAAGGGAATATATCAAGCCTTGGATACAAACTATTTTCGTAATATATAGAGCACCAAAGTCAATACCACACTGATAAGCAACATGGATACCAAAGGAAAATAAAAGGTAAAATGCTCTTTTTTGATGATAATATCTCCAGGCAATCGGCCAAAGGGAAAAATCTTACTTCCAAACATTAGAAAAAGACCAATGACTACCAGAATAAGACCTATCAATACAATCATTCTTCCTATTCCTGTAAAAGGCTCCACTTCTTCACCCCAATTATCCTATTGTTAGCTCTTAGCCTTTGGTATTCTCATTTTGCTTTGGTTGTTTTTTTCTCATTTTCTTATCATATCGTTCTTGTTCACTATAAATACATCCACAATACTTTTGCCGATACATATCCATTGCTTTGGATTTTGCCACCCCATCCTGATATCCTAAACGAAAATCTTGATAATAAAAAGGTATCCCCATTTCCCCGGCAATGGCTTCTCCAATTTCTTTGATCAAAGCATGCTTTTGATAAGGGCTCACCAATAAAGTACTGGAAAAACAATCAAAGCCTTCTTGTAAAGCCATTGTTGCACTTTTTTGTAATCGCATGGTATAACAATAAGTGCAGCGAAAATCTTCCCTATGTACCACAGCACGTAAAAAATCCTTCATACCATATTCTTGCTCCACAATCAAAGGAAATCCTTGTAAAACGGCATATTGCTCCAGGGTCTCCTTGCGTTTCTTCCATTCAGTATAGGGATGAATATTAGGATTATGATAATATCCTGTCACCTCAAAACCGTTTTCCAGCACCTGTTCCAAAGGATAAATGCTACAAGGTGCGCAACAAATGTGCATCAACATTTTCATATAACCATACCCCCCTGCTACTCCCTTGATTCGTTCCAACTTAATTCGTTCCAACAAAATGCCATTGAATCTTATTTTGGTTTTGCCAAGGGAATTCCTAGATGTTTGTAGGCAAGTTCAGTAACCATTCTTCCCCGGGGAGTACGGCTTAAAAAGCCCATTTGCATAAGATATGGTTCATATACATCTTCCACAGTATCCGATTCTTCCCCAATGGCAGCAGCAATGGTATCCACCCCCACTGGACCACCTTTAAAATTTTCGATGATAACTTGCAACAAGCGACAATCCGTTTTATCCAATCCCATGGGATCCACTTCAAGAAAATGTAAAGCCATGTTGGCTACCATGTAGTCAATGGTTCCGTTAGCTTTGATTTGAGCATAATCCCGTACTCGTTTTAGTAAACGATTGGCCACCCGAGGGGTTCCCCGGGAACGTTTGGCAATCTCCAAAGCTCCCTCTTTTTTCATCTGTACGCTTAAAATATCCGCTGCCCTGACAATGATCTCCATCAAATCTTCCACTGCATAATACTCTAACCTAGACAATACACCAAAACGATCTCGTAAAGGAGAAGTCAATAATCCTACCCGAGTGGTGGCGCCAATAAGAGTAAACCGAGGCAAATCCAAACGAATGGATCTTGCCCCAGGCCCTTTGCCTATCATAATGTCCAAAGCAAAATCCTCCATGGCTGGATATAATATCTCTTCTACAGAACGGTTTAAACGATGAATTTCATCAATAAATAAAACATCTCCTGGCTCCAAGTTGGTTAAAATAGCAGCCAAATCCCCTGGTCTTTCCACAGCTGGGCCGGAAGTAATCTTAATATTAACTCCCAATTCATTGGCAATAATATTAGCCAATGTTGTTTTTCCCAACCCAGGGGGACCGAAAAGCAGTACATGATCCAATGCTTCTCCCCGTTCCCTGGCTGCTTTGATAAAAATATCAATGGTTTCCTTGACTTTGTTTTGTCCAATATACTCAGCCAATGTACGGGGACGCAAACTATAATCCGCATCCCAATCCTCTTCACGCAAATGGGCTGAAATTAACCTATCTTCATTTTGACGATCCAATCTGCATCAACATCCTCCAAGCTTTTTTCCATTTGCTATCTATTTATCATGGCCCAAGTACTTTAAAGCCTCTTTAATCAATGCTTCAACCGGCATCCCTTTACCCTTTGTTTTACTGGTAACCGTTCTCATAGCAGCAGAAGCCTCCCCGAAACGATAACCCAAAGCCAGCAAAGCCTCCACAGCAGCAGCATCTTCTTCTGCCATAGGCTGCGTGGGTGTCTCTGTTTTATTGATTTTATCTTTTAAATCCAAAATAATTCTTTGGGCTGTTTTCTTCCCTATGCCTGGCGCTCGGCTAATCAAAGATACATTATCAGCTGTTATGGCAGCATAGAAATTTTCTGGGCCCACCACTGATAAAACCCCCAATGCTCCTTTGGGGCCCACACCACTAACGCCTAATAATAAACGAAACAATGCCAAGGACTCTTCAGAATCAAACCCATATAAAGAAATCCCATCCTCCCGTAACTGTTGATGTGTATACAACATCACTTCAGACCCCAAACACGGCAAACCATTCACCACAGAAAGGGGTACCTGCACATTGTATCCCACACCGTTCACATCCAAAACAACCCGATTCTGTTGCACACTATATAACAATCCCTTCAGAAAGGCAATCATCGCAGGGATACCCCCATTCCCCCCATGCGATAGGCATGACACATGGCCACTGCTAATGCATCCGCCACATCATCAGGCTTTGGAATCTCCCGCAGGGAAAGCAATAATCGGACCATGTACTGTACTTGTCTTTTTTCTGCTCTACCTTCACCCACCACAGCTTGTTTTACCTGCAAAGGAGTATATTCATGAACCGCCAAGCCAGCCTGAGCAGCACAAAGCATGGCCACCCCCCTGGCATGTCCCACAACCAAAGCTGTCCGCACATTTTTATTAAAAAACAATTGCTCCAAAGCAAATTGTTCTGGCTCATGAGTAAGCAAAATAGTTCTTAATTGATTGAATAATTGTTGTAAACGAATGGATAAAGCATATTTACTTTCAGTCACAATGGCGCCAAAATCCAGCACTTGAAACCGATCCTTGGTATAGTCTACAATACCGTAACCAGTAATGGCTATACCAGGATCAACCCCCATGATTCTCATTGATTACCTCCAACAACACTAGTACATTTCATCCAAATTCTCTAAAACATTGTTCAGCAAAGTTTCATTGGCAAACTCCAACTGTTCTTGACATACATGTTGCTCAGTTTCTGTTAGGCCTTTATAATGCTGGGCATCCTGTAAACAATTTCTCAAATCCTCTGGCAAACGCTGGATTTCTTTCCCTTCTTCTAACCATAGCAAATGATCCTCAAAACCCAAAGGACCTTCATATACAGCCAAAACATTATCATGTATTCCCAAATGACGATATGCTTTATGCAAACTACAAAAATCATTCACAGTATGCCTTGCCACCAACATACCATCACTTGTATATTGTAATTCCCAACCATTGGACTCAGGATATTTTTCTTCCAAATCCTTTTTGCTAACCCGGGGTAATATATCCTTGATTGGTCCTTGATAAGATAATTGTATATCATCACATAAATATTTATTTTCTTGTCTTATCACGGTACTGGGCGT
>CATZDY010000078.1 GCA_958417755.1 uncultured Peptococcaceae bacterium | reverse complement strand
TGCTGCACGGATGAATGGATTGTCCTATAGTCGTTTGATGAACGGGCTAAAGAAAGCTGGCGTGGAGGTCAATCGTAAGATGTTGGCAGATATGGCAGTGAACGATGCTACAGCTTTTGAACAATTGGTTCAGACAGCAAAGGCCAAATTATAAAAGGGTTGGTGGTAAAAAGCATGGTATATTGCCGTGCTTTTTTGCTATAAGATACCTGGGTTGGAGTTGGGCTTTATGGATGTCATAACCAGCCAGGCAAATCCTTTATGGAAAAAAGTCAAACGTCTGGCTAAAAAACAAGGAAGAAAAAAGGAAAATAAATTTTTATTAGAAGGCGGACGTCTCGTCAGTGAAGCAGTGCGTTGTGCTTGGCCATTGGAATTGGTATGCATCACGCCTGATTTTTCTGAAGCAATGAAGCAGTATATATTGCCTTTGTTATATTCTCGTCAAACCAAAATACTGAAAGTATCTCAAACCTTATTTTCTGAAGTGGCTGAGACTGATTCTCCCCAGGGAATATTGGCCATTGCTTTGCAACCTCAGTGGCATATGGAGGACTTATTGGCCAAAAGGGGGGAGTATCCTTTGGGCATTGTGGTGGTGGACGGGGTGCAGGATCCTGGCAATTTAGGTACAATCATTCGCAGTGCAGATGCCTTGGGAGCCCAAGGCGTTTTATTAAGCAAAGGGACGGTGGATCCTTATAATCCCAAAACACTGCGAGCTACAATGGGTTCTATTTTTCGTTTGCCAGTTTTAGCGGATTTGGAGCAAAAGGATATTATCAATTTTTTATCCAAACAGGCCATACAACTGATTGTGGGTATGCCCCGGGAGGGCATCCCTTTATATCAAGTGGATTTAACAGGTCCTTTAGCTTTGTTATTGGGAAGTGAAGCCCAGGGGCCTTCTGCGGCCTTTCTAGCAGATGAGCATAAGACTCTGGCAGTGATTCCCATGCCTGGGGGGACAGAATCATTAAACGTGGGGATAGCCTGTTCTATTATGTTGTATGAAATGAGCAGACAAAGAAATTTAAAAACTTTAGATGAAAGCAGCCCAAAAGAGGTGGAGTTGTAAATCAGGAAGAATTGGAATCATTTTTCATCTTGAAAAGGGTCTTAATAGAAGGATTTTTCCGCAAACTTTCTTGTGTTAAATTTTTGCCTGTGATATAATCATACCCGAAGGGTCCCAAAAATAATGAAAGGTTGTGGTTAAGTGTTTTTAACCGCTGATTTCCTTTGGAGACTATTCGAGGCGACGGGTTCTGTAAATGCATATATGATTTATCGAAAATTGGCCCTTCACTAGAAGTGTTGGAGATATGGCGAAATAGGATGTTGGATAGGGTATTTTTAAAATAAATATTTAAGTGAAAAATCATGAGGATATGTACGATTTTTCGCAATGATTTATCGCTTAAGGCGTGTTATTTGTAAGTTAAATGTATATTTTGTTGTTTTATCATTAGTATGCTTTTCATAACATGCCAGATAAGAAAAAGGTGATGAAGGGGATTAGTAAGAGGATAGCACCTTACAGGGAGGAAAAGCCTTGATTGAAAGCTTTTTTAAGGGAAGCCACCGAATGAATTCACCCCTGAACTGCAGCTGAATACACCCAGGGGTTCGTTTCTTTGGGTGTTGGTAGGTGTAGCCGAAGTCCCATCGTTAGAGGGGCGCAAGTATGCGGTAAAGCAGCCGGATACTTGGCTTAAGTATTATCTGTGTAGGCAGAATTTTAAAAAGGGTGGTACCACGGTTATATCCGTCCCTGGGGGGCGGTTTTTGTATTTTATAGCATATTTTTATCTGTCATTGAAGATATGGATAAAGAAAGGGTGGATTGTGGTGCAAGATAAGCTACAGGAGATAAAAGGAAAAACATTGCAGGAATTGCAAATGGCTTCGACCTTAGAAGAATTAAACGAAATTCGCATACGTTTTTTAGGCAAAAAAGGAGAATTAACCACCATATTAAGAGGAATGGGCAAACTATCTCCAGAAGAAAGGCCTGTGGTGGGGCAATTGGCCAATGAAATTCGGGCTACCATTGAAGAAGAATTGGAAAAAAGAACAATATTATGCAAAGCAAAAGCCCGGGATGCTCAATTGGCAGCAGAGGTTTTAGATGTTACCTTACCAGGGATTGTTTTTGAAAACAATGGTTTGCATCCTTTGACCACAGTGACCCGAGAAATTGAGGATATATTTTTAGGATTGGGCTTTACTGTAGCCGAGGGACCAGAAATTGAATTGGATTATTATAATTTTGAAGCTTTAAATTTACATAAAGATCACCCAGCCAGAGATATGCAAGATACTTTTTTCTTTAGTTCTGATGTGGTATTACGCACCCATACTTCTCCTGTGCAAGTGAGAACCATGGAACGGACAGCACCGAATTTGCCGGTCAAAGTCATTGCTCCTGGGAAAGTGTATCGTAGAGATGATGATGCCACTCATTCTCCTATGTTTCATCAAGTGGAAGGATTGGCAGTGGATGAACGCATTACCTTTGGGGATTTAAAGGGGATTTTACAATTGTTTGCTGAGCAAATGTTTGGTCCAAAAACGAAAACAAGATTTAGGCCTAGTTTTTTCCCTTTTACTGAGCCCAGTGCGGAAGTGGATATTTCTTGTGGTATGTGTGCTGGTAAGGGGTGCCGGGTATGTTCTTATACCGGTTGGCTGGAAATATTGGGATGCGGTATGGTGCATCCCAAGGTATTGGAAATGTCGGGTTATGATGGAGAAAAGGTGACTGGTTTTGCCTTTGGTATGGGTGTGGAACGGATTGCTTTATTAAAATATAACATCAATGACATGCGTTTGTTGTTTGAGAATGATATGAGATTTTTGGCGCAATTTTAAAGTGTATTGCTAGGCAAAATAAAGTTTTGGCAAGGAAGAATTTTGGCCTGTTAGGCACGGTTTCGAGGAGGATTGTACATGCTTGTTTCGTATAAATGGCTTAGAGATTACGTAGAGGTTACCCTTGATCCCATGGACTTGGCGGAGCGTTTGACCATGGCCGGTCTGGCAGTGGAAGGCATCCATCAACCAGGGGCACAAATTCAAAAAGTTTATACTGGCAAAATTTTAGCCATGGAGCCCCATCCCAATGCGGATCGTCTGACCATATGTAAGGTATCTGTGGGCGAAGAAGAGCCATTACAAATCGTCACAGGGGCCACCAATATTCAAGTGGGTAACATCGTCCCAGTGGCAACAGAAGGGGCGCATTTGGCCGGTGGCTTGGTAATTAAAAAATCAAAGCTTCGGGGAATAGAATCCCGGGGTATGTTGTGTTCTGGGCAGGAATTGGGATTGGATAGCAAAACCATGCCAGAGGAGCAAGCCCATGGTATTATGATTTTGAAAGATGATTTGGCCTTGGGGCAGGATATACGGCCATTGGTGGGTTTGGATGATACAATATTAGAATTAGAACTTACTCCTAATCGGGGAGATGCCATGTCCATGGTGGGCGTAGCCAGGGAAGTAGCTGCCTTGTTGGGGCTACCGTTACATATTCCGGATACAGATCCTGTTGAATCTGGGACAGATTTAGGTGAAAAAGTAAAAATCGAGATATTGGATTCTACCTTATGTCGCCGCTATGTGGCTAAATTATTTACCAATGTGCGGATAGGTCCCTCACCTGCTTGGATGCAGGAAAGGTTACAGGCAGCAGGGGTACGGCCTATTAATAATGTTGTGGATATTACCAATTATGTGATGTTGGAAATGGGACAGCCTTTGCATGCCTTTGATTATGATGGCATTCAAGGGGGGCATATCATTGTAAAGCGGGCGGAAGAAGGCAGTGGGTTCGTTTCTTTGGATGGTGTGGAGCGCCATCTACGCAATGATATGTTGGTGATTGCAGATGCGAGGGGGCCTTTGGCCTTGGCAGGCGTGATGGGTGGATTGGATTCTGAGGTTACGGAGAAAACAGTGAATGTTTTGTTGGAATCCGCTTGGTTTGATCCTGTTTGTGTGAGAAGAACCTCAAAGACATTGGGGCTTAGGTCTGAATCTTCTAGTCGTTTTGAAAAGGGTATTGATTTAACCGGCTGCTTACGGGCAGCCAATCGGGCAGCCCGTTTATTATTGGATATGCAAGGAGGAGAAGTGGTACCAGGGGAAGTGGACTGTTATCCGTCTCCTTATATTCCTAAAACCATTTTGGCAAGGCCAGAACGGGTGGCCCAGGCATTAGGGGTAACCTTGGAAAGGGAGCTTTGTAAAAAAATATTACTGGATTTAGACTTTGCGGTTCAAGATGGACTGGGTGAGGAAGCAAAACATCATCTATTGGTGACTGTGCCTGGACATCGTCCAGACGTCTCTTTGGAGGCAGATATCATTGAGGAAGTTGCCAGGCTTTATGGGTATGACAAAATTCCAGCAACATTACCTTATGGCTCTACTACCCAAGGAAAACGTAGTCAAGAACAGAAGTTGCAAATCATGGCCAAGGATAAAATGGCAGCATTAGGTTTCCAGGAGGTCGTTAATTATAGTTTTGTCTCAGAAGAGATTTTCGATAAAATTCAATTGCCAGCTGAGAGTGTTTTACGAAAAACTTTGCCTCTCCAAAATCCTTTGAGTGAGGAGCAGGCAGTGATGCGTACCGTGATGTTACCAGGACTCTTACAGGTCTTACAACGGAATGCCAGTAGAAAAGTGGAGCATTTATCCATTTTTGAATTGGGCAAAGTATATTGGCCCCAGGAAGGACAGGCATTACCAGAGGAAAGATTGATGTTAGCAGCTGCAGCCATGGGACAAACCACCAAAGGTTGGAACAAACAGCCCTTACAAAGAGATTTTTATTACCTCAAGGGGGCTTTAGAGTCTCTGTTCGCCCAGTTGCGAATCAAGGGATGGCGGGTGCAGCCATGTCAGGACAATCCTTCTTACCACCCCGGCCGGGCGGCCCGGATTTTGGTGGCAAAGGAAGAGATAGGGGTTTTAGGAGAAATTCATCCAGATGTGGGAGAAAACTATGAATTGCCGTACCGGGCGGTGGCTATGGAATTGGATTTTTCCCGGGTGCTACAATTGGCTGATGAAACCATTTCTTATCAGAAAATACCTCGTTTCCCAGGTGTTGAGCGGGATTTGGCAGTGGTGGTGGACCAACATATACCTGTACAAGAGATTATGGAGCTTGTGAAAAAAACCGGTGGACAATTGCTGCGTGAAGTGGTTTTATTTGATGTGTATCAGGGTGAACAAGTGGAGAAGGGGTGTCAAAGCTTGGCCTTTTCTTTGCATTTTATTGCAGACGATAGGACCTTGACTGATGGTGAAGTGTCAGATATTTTGGGTAGAATACAGAATAAGTTGGCCAATAAGTTTGAAGCCAAATTAAGAAGTTCCTAGGGGGTATGGGAATGGCTGAGGGGTTAAATACCATTTCAGTAAATATATATGGGCATCGCTATCATGTAAAAGGGACAGAAGAAAAGGAACATTTGCAAATGGTGGCTGCATTGGTGGATAGCAAAATGAAAGAAGTGAATCTGCGCAACCCTGGATTGAATATGGTTCAGGTGGCCATATTGGCTGCAATGAATATTGCTGATGCTTATATTAAATTGAGGGATGATGAAGAGCTGGAAGACAGCGAGGATTATGTTGTTCCTCATACACAAGGGGAAGAGGAAGATAGTAGTGAAGAGAATGAGATAGCAGATATTGAGGAATGAGGCTTAGGGAAGAAAATTTTTGATTGTAAGGATTTAGGGTAGGATAGAAAGATAGGTGTGTTAGGGCAAAGATGTAAGGCTCTTCCAAAAGGAAGAGCCTTTTGGGTCATCATCTTTTAGAATGATAAAATAGCATTGGCAATAAAAAGTTTACCAAAGTATGATTTTTTTCTCCAGTATAAATGGAAGAAGTGCTAAGTGAAGGTATACCAGGATTCTTAAAACATAGTATGAAAGTGGATAAAGGGTTTAATGGGGTGCTTGGATGAGAAATATGGAAATCGCCTGGCATTTGCAGGAATTGGCGGATTTATTGGAATTTAAAGGAGCAGATTTTTTTAAAATTAAAGCATATCGTAAGGCAGCAGATAGATTGGCTTATATGGAAGAGTCAGCAGAAATTTTATATCAGGAAAAGAAATTGGGACTCCAACCTGGCATTGGTAAAGGTATTTTGGCTAAAATAGAGGAACTTTTTATAGATGGCAAAATTGCTCAATTGGAAGAACTACGGAAGGAAATCCCAATAGGCCTATTGGAGATAATTACCATGCCTGGTATTGGCATAAAACGGGCTAAACTTTTTCATCAAAAGTTAGGGATTACTTCTTTGGAAGAATTACAACAAGCAGCCAAAGAACATCGGGTAAGCACTTTGCCTGGTATAGGAGCTAAGACTGAGTTAGAAATCATGCGCAATGCCAAACGTGTGAAACAAAGAAGTAATCGTTACCTTTTGGGATTAGCCAAAGACCTAGCTGCAGAAATGCTTCGTTTTTTACATGCATTACCTGAAGTGGAACAGGGATCAGTGGTAGGAAGCGTGCGTCGTTGGCAAGAAACAGTGGGTGATTTGGACTTACTTGTTTCAGCCCAAGATCCAAAAGCAGTATTGGATATGGTAGCTTCTTATCCCAGAACCCGGGATATCATGCAAAGGGAAGAGGACCGCATACGCATGACCACTTGGTGGGGTATTCCTGTGGATGTCTTGGTTGTTTCGCCAGAACAGTATGGATATGCTTTGTTTTGGTATACTGGAAATGAAGGGCATCGGCAAGAATTGGGTTCCTTAGGTTTATCCCAAGGGATGGTAATTACTGCTTCTGGGATGAAGACCTCAGAAGGTCAGGTTCTTGACCAGGGGATGACGGAAGAAAAAGTTTATGATAATCTGGGCATTCGTTATATTCCCCCTGAATTGCGGGAAGGAAAAGGAGAGGTAACCTTAATCCAAGAACAGGGATTGCCCCAATTGGTCACTTTGGGGGACATCAAAGGGGATTTGCATATTCATACTGATTGGAGTGACGGAACCCTTTCCATTTTAGACATGATGGCCAAGGCCAAGGAAAAAGGATATCAGTATATGGCTATTACAGATCATTCCCAATCCCTTGCCATAGCCCGGGGCTTAAATCCTCAACGTGTCTTGGAACAATACCGTTTGATTGATGAAATCAATGCAGAACAGGAAGATTTTAAAATCCTTAAGGGAATTGAAGTGGATATCTTGGCCAAAGGGGGATTGGATTTACCTGATACAGTGTTGGCCCAAGCAGATGTGGTCATTGCTTCTGTGCACAGCGGTTTTAAACAAGATGCTGCTACCATGACAGCCCGAATTCTTCAGGCTTTGGAAAATCCCCATGTGGATATAATTGGTCATCCCACGGGGAGAATGTTAGGACATCGGGAACCCTATGCTTTGGACTTAGAGCGAATCATGGAAGTAGCAGCTCAAAATAAAAAGATTTTGGAAATCAATTCTTCCCCAGAACGCTTGGATTTGGGGGCTGAGCATATTCGCATGGCCCAGGAATATGGGATTCGTATGGTTATCAATACAGATGCCCATGATGTAAAGCGCATGGATTATATGGAATATGGCGTAGCCACGGCCCGACGGGGTTGGTTGAAAAGGGAGCAAGTACTCAATACGTTAGCATTGCCCGATTTGTTGGCCTTATTACAGAACATGGAAGTAATGAATGGAAATGCTTAGTATTTTATCCAGGGATTTTTATCATAGAGATACTGTTTTGGTGGCAAGGGAGCTGTTAGGCCATGTGCTGTGGCATTGCACCCACCAGGGAATAACAGCTGGCAGCATTGTGGAGACAGAAGCTTATTTACAAGGAGATCCAGCTTGTCATGCCAATGGGGGGATGACCCGGCGAAATCGTCCTATGTTCGGTCCACCGGGATACGGGTATGTGTATATGATTTATGGGTTGCATCATTGTTTTAATATTGTTACAAATCAAGAAGGCATAGGAGAAGCGGTGTTAATTCGGGCCTTGGAACCTTTGGAAGGTATTCCTCTTATGCAAATCCGCAGGGCCAAAGAAAATAAAAAGGATTTATGCCGGGGACCGGCTAGATTGACCCAAGCCATGGGCATTGGGATGGCTCATAATGGATTGGATTTAATAGGGGGCCAACTGACAGTAAAGGAAGGGGAAAGGGTTCTAGAAAAAGAGATTGTTGTGGCCAAACGGATAGGCATTCGCCGGGGGGTAGAATTACCTTTACGGTTTTATATCCAAGGAAATCCCTATGTTTCTAAATTTTAAGATGTAAAAATTCTTAGATAAAACCGCCTATCATGTTAACCATTGATTTTCTATGAAAGGGGTAAAAAAATGAAATTAAGAGAAATATATGAACTGTTTATTGCTAAGGGTATGGAATTTGATCCCCGGGGATTAGAGTTTGTTAAAAAAGTATTAGAAAAAGAAAAGAAAAGATTTGATGCCCTGCAAGAAGAGGAAAAAGCGGACTATGATTTGGATCGCTTGTTTAATCCATACAGTGATACCCGTTTACTGGTGGGGGATCCGGAGCAAGATATTCAGCATGTGTTGGTGGGAATTGATATTGAAGTAGGAGAATTGGTTTTGGCTGAACGCATGATTGAAAAGGGAAAAGCCATTGATTTGGTATTGGCCCACCATCCCGAAGGCCGCGCCATGGCGGGTTTATATGATGTCATGCATTTGCAAGAGGATGTGTTGGCTAAATTCGGGGTGCCCATTAATGTGGCTGAGGGAATTATGGCCCCCAGGATTGAGGAAGTACGGAGAAATATCTTGCCTACCAACCACAATCGGGCAGTGGATGCAGCTCGGTTATTGGGTCTTCCTTTGATGTGCGCCCATACAGTGGCGGACAATTTAGTAAATCATTATTTACAAACCAAGTTTGAGCAAGAACAGCCTGATACCTTGGATGATGTGATGCAAATTCTCAAAAAAGAATATGAATATGCCCAAGCTGCAAAATATGGGGCAGGTCCTACCATTGTTGTGGGAGCAAAAGAACGTAGGGCAGGAAAGATTATGTTGGATATGACTGGAGGTACCGGAGGCTCTGAAGAAGCCTTTGCTAAATTATCCATGGCTGGGGTAGGGACCTTGATTTGCATGCATGTGGGAGAAGTCCATCGCAAAGAAGCGGAAAAATATCATATCAATGTGGTGATAGCAGGACATATGTCCAGTGATTCGTTGGGGCTTAATTTATTACTGGATGAACTGGAAACTTTGGGCATCGAGATTATACCTTGTTCCGGATATATAAGGTATCGCAGGAAATAGGGCAAGGCTTAGGAAGGATTGTTGTGATGATGCAAAAGCCTGAATTATTGGCTCCTGCTGGTGGCCCAGAGGCTTTGGTCGCTGCGGTGGAAAATGGTGCGGATGCGGTGTATTTGGGAGGTCCTATGCTAAATGCCCGTATTTCAGCTGTAAATTTTAGTAAACAACAATTGGCGGAGGCTGTACACTACGCCCATCTTCGGGGGGTTAAGCTGTATGTAACAGTGAACACTTTGGTGGCGGATGCTGAAATGGAATCTGCCTTAAACTATTTATATGATTTATTACAAATGCAAGTGGATGCTGTGATTCTGCAGGATATTGGCTTGGCCTGGCAGGCGCGACAAGTGTTGCCTGAATTAACTTTGCATGCTAGTACCCAAATGACAGCCCATAATGCCCTGGGGGTAAAACACTTATTAGAAGCAGGCTTTGCTAGAGTTGTTTTGGCCAGGGAAATGAGTTTAGGGCAAATCCAGCATATCAAACAAAGCACAGGGGCCCAATTGGAGGTATTTGTGCACGGCGCTTTATGCGTAGGATATTCTGGTCAATGTCTTTTATCCAGTATGATTGGAGGACGAAGTGGGAATCGGGGCCGTTGCGCCCAGCCTTGTCGTATGCCTTATACATGTATGGATATACAGGGTAAACCCTTTCCCATTGAAGGTCCCTGGGGGCATTATCTCTTAAGTCCCAGGGATTTAAATGGCAGTGAATATTTACCAGAGCTTATCCAAAGTGGCATTTCTTCCTTCAAAATAGAAGGAAGAATGAAGCGTCCGGAGTATGTGGCCACAGTGGTTAGAATCTATCGGCTCCTTTTGGATCGTGCTTTTGCCAATGGTTTGTATCAGGTAGAAGATGAAGAACAACGAGAGCTGACCCAAATTTTTAATCGGGAATTTACCACAGGCTATTTTTTTGCCAAACAAGGCAAAGATATGATGAGTTACCAAAGGCCGAACAATCGCGGTATTAAATTGGGACGGGTGAAAGGTTTTGGGCAGAATCGGATGGTGGAAATCGCCTTAGAACAGCCTTTGGCCAAAGGAGACGGCTTGGAAGTTTGGGTCACTGAAGGAGGACGCCTGGGGTTTGAAGTGGGTGAAATTTGGTGTAACGAAAAGCTTGTGGAAAGCGCTTCCCAGGGAATGAATGTCAAGCTTGTGATTCCCGGAAGGGTTCGCTTGGGGGACCGTTTGTTTAAAACCCATGATGCACAATTGATGCAAAAGGCCAGGTCTTTTACTGCTTCCGGCGGATTGAGGAAGATTCCCTTGATTTTTACAGCATCAGCTGGGGTTGGGGAGCCTTTTTGCCTGGAAGTAAAGGATCCAGAGGGTCATGGGGCAAAAGCTTGTGGAGAGTTTTTAGGGGAGCCAGCCATCAAACGCCCATTGGATCAGCATTATTTACGGACCCAATTGGACAGATTAGGCAATACCCCTTTTTCCATACAAGAGCTTTCTTGTCACATCAATGGGGATGTGATTTACCCTGCCAGTCAAATCAATGCTGTGCGGCGGGAGGTATTGGCCAAATTAGAGGCAAAACGACTGGCAGTTTATGCTTCCAGTAAGCCGGATATTGCTGCTTTTCAAAAAAGAATGCAAAGTTTCACCCAAAATCGTCTTCAGAAAAAAACAAAACAAAAATCTAAAGGGATGCCTTTATTATCTATAGCTGTAGGAAATATGGAAGGACTGCAAGCTGCTGTTGAATCTGGTGCTGATGTTGTGTATTGGGGCAGTGATTCTTTTCGATCCCAAAGGGCAGTGGATAAAGCAATGTTATTAAAAGGAAGGGAAATTTGCAAACAAGCTGGGGTCCAATTTGTGTTCTCTACGCCTAGAATTACCATGGACCAGGATTTAGAGGAAGTGGCAAAGCAGCTGCAGTTTTTTAACCCAATACTTCCTGATGGGGTATTGGTAGGCAATGCTGGGGTTCTTGCCTTGGTTCAAAGGACTTGGCCTCAAATGCCTTTGATTGCTGACTTTGGTTTTAATATATTCAATGGCAATGCAGTGCAAGCCATGTGGGAACAAGGTTGTCAGCGAATGACTTTGTCAACGGAATTAACCATGGAGCAGATAAAAAATCTTACCATTTTTCCAGTGGAGGTTTTGGTCCAAGGGGCTTTGGAGCTGATGATCAGTGAATATTGTTTACCTGGTTGTTTGCTGGGAGGATTGGCCCAACAGCATGGTTGTTCAGAGGCTTGTAAGGGAAAACACCTGGGATTACGGGATCGAACTGGGGTGATTTTTCCCTTGGAAACAGATACCTTTTGTAGAATGCATGTATTTAATTCTAAGGATTTGTGTTTATTGGAAGATATTGATGCCTTACAAGAGTTGGGTGTTTTTTGTTTTCGTATCGAAGCCCGGCGAGAATCCGCCATGTATGTACGCAAAACAGTGAAGTCCTATCGAGCAGTGCTGGATGCAGGAGCAAAGTCTTTGCGCCAGCAATTATCTGCCCAATACAAAGAGCAATTGGCAAAGCTAAACCCGGATGGAATCACCAAAGGACATCTCTATCGAGGTATTACAGAAATAAAGGAAAGGCTAAAATCAGCTTCTGGGAAAAACAAAACTTTTGGCAGATAAATCATTTGGCTTTTGGGTATGGTAGCAAACAAAATACATTGGGCCTGAGTTTTAACAAACAGATTATCCCTAGTATGAATTCCCGAGAAGTCTTACAAACATATTTTGTTGATGGTTATACACTGTGCATAAAAGGAGCGATCCAATGGACAAACGCACATTAACAAGATT
>CATZDY010000077.1 GCA_958417755.1 uncultured Peptococcaceae bacterium | reverse complement strand
ACCTTTTGGTTTTATGGCTCTTATCTTCTAGGTCGGTACATCTTCGGATGTTTCCCTCCTCTTCTGTTCGGTTTTGAAGGACCTAAAAAGTTCTTCAAAAATGCAAGTTCATATGGCGGGGGTGTAGCTCAGTGGGAGAGCACCTGCCTTGCAAGCAGGGGGTCGCCGGTTCAAATCCGGCCATCTCCACCAAGAAAACCAAGCACCTTGAAAACTTCACAGCGAAAAAATACAAGACGCAGAGCAGTGAAAGAAAGTAAAGCAAAAGTAAGGTTAAGTTATAAAGGGCATACGGTGGATGCCTAGGCGCGAAGGGCCGAAGAAGGACGTGGTAAGCTGCGAAAAGTCACGGTGAGCCGCAAGCAGGCATAGACCCGTGAATATCCGAATGGGGCAACCCGGCGGGGCAAACCCCCGTCACTGTGTGCTGAATACATAGGCATACAGGGGGCACCCGGGGAACTGAAACATCTTAGTACCCGGAGGAAAAGAAATCAAAAGAGATTCCCTTAGTAGCGGCGAGCGAAGAGGGAAGAGCCTAAACCATACTCTTTATGGGTATGGGGTTGCGGGACTCTCAGAAGTTTACAGAACTTTAGCTGAAGCCGGCTGGAAAGCCGCATCATAGAGGGTAAAAATCCTGTAAGCGAAAAGGTGAAGTAAATGGAGAGTATCCCAAGTACCGCGGGACACGTGGAACCCCGTGGGAATCAGGGAGGACCACCTTCCAAGGCTAAACACCCTACGCGACCGATAGTGAACAAGTACCGTGAGGGAAAGGTGAAAAGCACCCCGGGAGGGGAGTGAAATAGCACCTGAAACCGTATGCTTACAAACAGTCAAAGCTCGTTAAAAGAGTGATGGCGTACTTTTTGTAGAACGGACCGGCGAGTTACATCTGGCGGGCAAGGTTAAGGGGTTAACCCGGAGCCGAAGCGAAAGCAAGTCTAAATAGGGCGAAAGTCCGTCGGAGTAGACCCGAAACCGGGTGATCTACCCATGTCCAGAGTGAAGCTAAAGTAAAATTTAGTGGAGGCTCGAACCAACCGTCGTTGAAAAGGCGGTGGATGAGGTGTGGGTAGGGGTGAAATGCCAATCGAACCCGGAAATAGCTGGTTCTCCCCGAAATAGCTTTAGGGCTAGCCTCGGGAATGAATAACGGAGGTAGAGCACTGACTGGGCTAGGGGTCTTCACCGATTACCGAACCCAATCAAACTCCGAATGCCGTATATTTGAATCCCGGGAGTCAGACTGTGGGTGCTAAGGTTCATAGTCAAGAGGGAAACAGCCCAGACCATCGGCTAAGGTCCCAAAGAGATGCTAAGTGGAAAAGGATGTGAGGTTGCAAAGACAGCCAGGATGTTGGCTCAGAAGCAGCCACCATTTAAAGAGTGCGTAATAGCTCACTGGTCAAGTGACCTTGCGCCGAAAATGAAACGGGGCTCAAGCATCACACCGAAGCCATGGATTTTAATAGATAATATTAGAGTGGTAGGGGAGCGTTCCTACTGGGTAGAAGCAGTACCGACAAGGAGCTGTGGACTGGTAGGAAGTGATAATGCCGGTATAAGTAAGCGAAAAGGCAGGTGAGAATCCTGCCCGCCGAAAGCCTAAGGATTCCTGGGGAAGGGTCGTCCGCCCAGGGTAAGCCGGGACCTAAGCCGAGGCCGAAAGGCGTAGGTGATGGATAATCGGTTGAGATTCCGATGCCACCGAGATTTCGTATGAAGGATGGGGTGACACAGGAGCTAAAGCCAAGCGCGCGGATGGAAAAGCGCGTCCAAGCCAGTAGGAAGATAGAGAGGAAAAACCCTTTATCGCAATTCCGAGAGGTGATGGGGAGGGAACTAAGTACCGAAGTGGCTGGAAGGACTGTCAAGAAAAACCTCTAACGAGAAATCCGGTGCCCGTACCGCAAACCGACACAGGTAGGCGGGGTGAGAATCCTAAGGCGCGCGAGAGAACCCTCGTTAAGGAACTCGGCAAAATAACCCCGTAACTTCGGGAGAAGGGGTACTCCGTTATCGTGAAGAATAAACATTTGGAGCGAGAGGGAGTCGCAGAGAAAAGGCCCAAGCGACTGTTTATCAAAAACACAGGTCCCTGCAAAATCGAAAGATGAAGTATAGGGGCTGACGCCTGCCCGGTGCCGGAAGGTTAAGGGGAAATGTTCGGGCAACCAAAGCATAGAACCGAAGCCCCGGTAAACGGCGGCCGTAACTATAACGGTCCTAAGGTAGCGAAATTCCTTGTCGGGTAAGTTCCGACCCGCACGAAAGGCGTAACGATTTGGGCACTGTCTCAACGAGGGGCTCGGCGAACTTGTAATACCCGTGAAGATGCGGGTTACCTGCGACAGGACAGAAAGACCCCGTGGAGCTTTACTGTAGCTTGATATTGGATTTCGGTATAGCATGTACAGGATAGGTGGGAGGCATGGAGACTGGTACGCAAGTATCGGAGGAGCCGACGTTGGGATACCACCCTTGGGATATTGGAATTCTAACAAAGGGCCGTGAAACCGGCTCGTGGACAGTGTCAGGTGGGCAGTTTGACTGGGGCGGTCGCCTCCCAAAAGGTAACGGAGGCGCCCAAAGGTTCCCTCAGCGCGGATGGAAATCGCGCGATAGAGTGTAAAGGCAAAAGGGAGCTTGACAGCGAGACAGACAGGTCGAGCTGGTACGAAAGTAGGGCTTAGTGATCCGGCGGCATCGAGTGGAAGAGCCGTCGCTCAACGGATAAAAGCTACCCCGGGGATAACAGGCTTATCTCCTCCAAGAGTTCACATCGACGAGGAGGTTTGGCACCTCGATGTCGGCTCATCGCATCCTGGGGCTGGAGTAGGTCCCAAGGGTTGGGCTGTTCGCCCATTAAAGCGGTACGTGAGCTGGGTTCAGAACGTCGTGAGACAGTTCGGTCCCTATCCGTCGCAGGCGCAGGAAACTTGAGAGGATCTGTCCCTAGTACGAGAGGACCGGGATGGACGGATCACTGGCGTACCGGTTATTCCGCCAGGGGTAACGCCGGGTAACCAAATCCGGGCAGGATAAGCGCTGAAAGCATCTAAGCGCGAAACCAACCTCAAGATAAGGTTTCCCACTGGGTAACCAGGTAAGACTCCATGAAGACTACATGGTAGATAGGCCAGGGGTGTAAGTTCCGTGAGGGATTAAGCTGACTGGTACTAATAAGTCGAGGGCTTAACCTGAGAAAGCTGCTGCAAAGTGTTGAGTAAAGAAATCGCTGTGAAGTTTTGAAGGTGTTTAAAGAGAAAGTAGATAGGGAAGTATAGGTAAGGAAAAAAAAGACAACAGAATTCCGGTGGTCATAGCGAAGGAGGTACACCCGTTCCCATCCCGAACACGGAAGTTAAGCCCTTCAGCGCCGATGGTACTTGGGGATTACCCCTGGGAGAGTAGGTCGCCGCCGGTATTTTTTTAGGAGACTTTTATTAAAGTCTCCTTTTTATTATGGGACGAGACCCACTTGAGGACGCAAAAGCGTACGAAACAAAAACCACCCGCTATGCGGGTGCAGGGTGAGTGTTATACAAAAAAATCACCTTTCCGTTCCGTTATAAATCGGCTTGAACAACCTCATTATAACGGAACGGAAAGGTGATTTTGATGGCGAATAAGGCAAATAGTTTAGCACATACAAAATGGATGTGCAAGTACCATATAGTGTTTACTCCAAAATACAGGAGAAAAATCATATATAATCAGTATAAAGACAGTATACGGATATATTAAAACAACTATGTGCATACAAGGGTGTAGAAATATTAGAAGGACATCTAATGCCCGACCATATTCATATGCTGGTAAGTATACCACCTAAATTGAGTGTATCACAATTCATGGGATATCTCAAAGGGAAAAGTGCGCTCATGATATTCGATAAGCACGCAAATTTAGAGTATAAATTTGGGAACAGACATTTCTGGGCAGAGGGATACTATGTGAGCACGGTAGGACTCAACGAAGCAACCATAAAGAAGTACATTCAGGAACAAGAAAGCCATGATATAGCAATGGATAAGCTAAGTGTAAAAGAGTATGAAGACCCCTTTAAGGGATAGCTGGTAGTACAAAGCCCTTTTAAGGGCTGCGACGAGTCAAGGGCGTTGAGGCTTGAACGAAGTGAAAGCCAGCGTCTTTAGGCGCTGGCCGGTATCAGCCCCTTATAGGGGCGTGCATACCACCCGTTTGACGGGTGATCATGATTTTTAAAACCAATAATACCCTATGATATAAAGATGATTTTTTATATCATAGGGTATTATTTAAATAACATTTTCGGAGAATCATTTATTTTCTTGATTACGGTAAGCTGCGTGATTCACAGGTCCTACATATTGATTTAAAGGAAATCCTTTTTGAATGGCTGCAGTGATAAATTTTTTCGCTGTATAAATTGCTTCATGGATTTGCTTTCCTTTTGCCAACTCTGCGGTAATAGCAGCAGAATAGGTACAACCAGCCCCATGAATATAAGGTGTATTTATTTTTTCTGATTCTAATTGTTCATATTCATGTCCATCATAGAGAAGATCAATGGCTTGCTTGCAATCCAGTTTGGCGCCTCCTTTAATCAATACATATTGGGCACCTAAGTCCTTGATTCTAATGGCTGCTTCTTTCATATCATCCACACTTTGAATGTGAGCCATACCACTTAATTGGCTTGCTTCAAATAGATTTGGTGTCACAATATAAGCTTTGGGCAGCAATTTATCCCGTAGACATAGATTGTTTTCAGGTTGTAATGCTTCATTGCTTCCTTTACAAACCATAACAGGATCAATGACAACATTTTTAAGCTGATATTTATCAATGATAGCTGCAACCAATTCTATGATTTCTATGGAGCCCAACATACCTGTTTTGAATGTATCTACACCAATGCCTTGGATAATGGTTTCTAATTGTGCTTTTACACTTTCCAGGGGCTGAGGAAATACATGGTGCGCCCATTGATGATGAGGATCCATGGCCACAATACTGGTTATGGCGCACATGCCATATACGCCCCTTTCTTGAAAGGTTTTTAAATCAGCTTGAATTCCTGCACCGCCGCTGCTATCTGAACCGGCGATGGTTAATGCTTTATTCATAAACCCTTACCCTCCTTAATTGATACAATACTATTTATTGTATCATAAGATAATGAATAAATTTTAACTTTTCATACTTATTCGGATGATTTTATCTAAAAATTGCTTTTTTTAAGTTAATAAATGAGATGGAAAGGTAACCTTATGAATGATAATCATGTAAAGTAATTGGCTTGCTAACATTAAATTTGAAAAGGGTATGTTGTTTCTATATGGTAATAAAATTATTTTTGATCCTTTTATTCAAAAATATGCCTTGTTGTAAAGAGAAATATTTCTTGCAAAAAGATTATCTTTATTGTATGATAAAGAACAGAGTTATAAACCAGATGCAGGGGTAATAATCCAGTTGTATTCCTTTAAGAGAGCTGGTGTAAGGTGCGAACCAGTAGGATAGCTGGTGAAAAGGCTCCCCGAATGGGGTTTGCTGAAACAAGAAGTAGGTGAACACGGGTTAGCACCGTTAAAGCTATGAGTGGGTAAAGTTTTATCTTTACCAAATAGGGTGGTACCGCGGGAATCAATACCTCTCGTCCCTGATGGATAATATCTGTCAGAGAATGAGAGGTTTTTTATTTTGGATGAAAGAAAAGGTTGGTCTGGCACGACGAGGATGGAAAAAAGGCTTTTATTTGAGTGCCAATGAAAGCTATTTTCAATATACTGTTTGTATGAAAAGAAGCTTTTAATATTGTTTTTCTGATAGAAGTATTAAGCTTGTTTTTAAAATGGAAAATAAAGTTGTATTGTTGGGAGGAGATTGTGCATGAAGGTATTGGTAATGGACGGCGTAAAAGAAGAAGGTTTGGTGCCGCTTCGGGAAAATGCTGAAATAGAAGTGGTCATGGGATCAAAAATGACTGAAGATGAACTTTGCCAATGTATTGGAGAGTATGAAGCACTTATTGTACGTAGTGCTACTAAGGTAACGGCTAAAGTTCTTGAAAAGGCAGATAAGCTTAAAGTTGTAGGCCGGGCTGGCGTTGGGGTAGATAATATTGATTTAAATGCAGCCACCCAAAGGGGTATATTGGTGGTAAATGCTCCAGATGGTAACACCATTGCTGCTTGTGAGCATACCATTGCCATGATGTTAGCTATGGCTAGAAACATACCCCAAGCAGTGTCTAAAACCAAAGAAAAAATATGGGATAAGAAAGCTTTTTTAGGTGTAGAATTAAGAGGAAAAATTTTAGGTATTTTAGGACTTGGTAGAATTGGTTCTGCGGTGGCAAAAAGAGCCCATGCTTTAGAAATGAATATTTTGGCTTATGATCCTTTTATTTCTGAAGCTAGTGCCAGTGACTTGGGTGTGGAATTGGTGAGCATGGAGGATTTATTTAGTAAAGCGGATTTCATTACCATTCATATGCCTAAAACAAAAACTTCTTATCATTTAATCAATGAGGAAACCATTGCTCTAATGAAAGATGGGGTTCGCATCATCAATTGCGCCCGGGGTGGAATTATTGAGGAAGAAGCATTATATAAAGCTATGATAGCAGGAAAAGTAGCAGGAGCTGCTTTGGATGTATTTGAGCAAGAACCGAATATGGAAAGCCCATTGTTGGATTTACCCAATTTTATTGCCACCCCCCATTTGGGAGCTTCAACCAAGGAGGCTCAGTTAAATGTGGCAGTGGATGTATCAGCAGAAATTGTGAATGCTTTGGTTGGTAAAATGGTAAAAAATACAGTGAATATTCCTTCTATTAATCCCAAAACCATGGCTTTGGTGAAACCATTCTTAAGCTTAGCAGAAAAGCTTGGACGGTTCCATGCACAGGTGGTTGAAGGCAGAATAGAGAAAGTAGAAGTCACATATAATGGTGAATTGGCCAAAAATGATGTGGAACCATTGACCACTGCACTCTTAAAAGGACTATTGGATCCAATTTTACAAGAAAGTGTTAATTTTGTGAATGCTTCATTATTAGCCAGCACCCGTGGCATTCAAGTATTTGAAACAAAGGACGCTGAACCTGGCGGTTATTCTAACCTCATCAGTGTAAAGGTTTATAGTGATAAAGGTACAAAATGTTTGGCTGGAACGCTGTTTGGAAAACATGATGAGCGCCTTGTGATGATCGATAATTATAGGATTGATGCTGTACCAAGTAAACATATGCTGTATATTCCCCATTTGGATAAACCCAGGATCATTGGCCCAGTGGGTAATCTGATTGGCGCCCATAATATTAATATTGCAGGAATGCAGGTAGGACGTAAAGAAATGGGTGGAAAAGCTGTTATGATCCTGGCTGTTGACGCTTTGGTGCCTGATGAAACCTTAAAGGACATTGCAGGAATTGATGGTGTCTTGGATGTAAAAATGATTAATTTATAAGCATAAACAAATCATGGTGGATGCAAGAGTAATCATAGATTGAATTAACCGAAAAATGGATGAAGCAAAACAAAGGGGAGTAAGAATAAAATATTTAGCATGATTAGCCGGACGCAATGATAGGTCCGGCTATATATATGCAAGGCATTGATGAGATAATAGAAATGTATTTGCATGAATAAAGTTTTGGCTGAAGCAAAAATTATGTTTTCAAAATAAATGTATTCATTCTAAAATTTTCTGAGGCTATTTTCATTTTTTGGCCCAAAATATTCTCTACTTGCTCTTTTTTATCAGCCCTAGTTTTTTGGACAAAGATTTTTGTTTTATTTTCATACATTGACGTGCCCTTGTTCTCTATGTTATACTTTTTTCGCAGTAAAATATGGATTAAAAATCATGGTCAAGAAGGCCATAGAAAAATAACAGGTAAAAGCAAATAGCAAGGAGAAAGGTAAAATTGCTGTCAAGAAGGGAGCCCCTATTTTGGCATGCAATTTTTTTCTATGTTTAGAAAGGAGGAGATATAATTAATAAATTATTTTTTAAGAAGACATATTCAAAAATATATATAATAGAATATTTAGGATGCATCAAAAAACAAAGGTTAAATTTATCATTGATTTGATTGTTCTAGATGTAAAAGGTATGTATAATATTGCAAAAGTCAAAATAATACTATGGATTTTGGGTATAAAAGAAAATATTTATTGAAGCTCAATAAGGAGATACAAATGAAAATTAAAAAAATATTTTTTCTGTTTTTTATTGTTACAATCACATTATTGCTATTCGGTTGTAATGGCCAGACCCCAAATACCAATCGGGCAGCAAATGAGGTAATCATTGCTATGCCCACTACTTCTGAGCCAGAAGCTGGTTTTGATCCCTGCTTTGGTTGGGGTGCTGGGGAACATGTGCATGAGCCTCTGATTCAAAGTACACTTTTGGTAACCAATAAGGATTTATCAGTGGGTTATGATTTAGCTACTTCCTATCAGATAAGTGATGATAGTCTTACATGGACAGTAAAGCTGAGAGATGATGCTACGTTTACAGATGGTAAGCCGGTCACTGCTGAGGATGTTGCTTTTACCTATGAAAAGGTAAAGGAAAGTACCTCTATCAATGATTTGACCATGATGAAATCCTGTGAAGCTGTGGATGATCATACAGTGGTTTTTCATATGGTAAAACCTTATTCTACCTTTGCCTATACAATGACTGTTGTAGGAATTATGCCAAAACATGCATATTCAGATCAATATGGTTTAAATCCTATAGGTTCTGGCCGCTATAAATTGCTACAATGGGATAAAGGACAACAGGCTATATTTGTGGCCAATGAGGGGTATTATGGTGATTCCCCTGAAATGGAAAAGGTAACTTTTCTTTTTATGAGTGAGGACGCAGCTTTGGCAGCAGCCAAGGCTGGACAAGTTGACGTTGCTTATACAGCTGCTACTTTCAGCGATCAAAACATCAAAGGCATGCATCTGGAATCTTATGCCAGTGTTGACAACCGTGGTTTTTCCATGCCAGTGACCAAACCTGGTAAAAAAACGGTAGAAGGTTATGAAATAGGGAATGCTGTTACTTCTGATTTAGCCATTCGGAAAGCTTTGGCCTATGGAATTGATAGGAAAGCATTGGCAGATACAGTACTAAACGGGCATGGCACAGTTGCCTATAGTGTTTGTGATGGATTACCTTGGTTCAACGAGGATTCTAAAATTGATTATAATATGAAAAAGGCTAAGACAATTTTGGATGAAGCTGGATGGGTGATGGGAAAAGATAATATCCGGATAAAAAATGGGACAAAAGCGGAATTCACTTTAATGTATCCTGCCAGTGATTCTGTACGGCAAGCAATTGCCGCCCAAACAGCGAATCTTGTAAAGGAACTGGGTATTCATGTTATTCCTAAGGGCGTAGGTTGGGATGAAATAGACGAAAAGGTATATTCCACCCCTATGTTGTATGGATGGGGAGCAAATAATCCTATGGAAATTTATAACTTGTATTATAGTCATGTGCCCTATAACAAAGCTAGTTATAGCAACCCTGTATTGGATCAATATATGAATGAAGCTTTAGAAGCAACAAATTTAGAAGATTCATATTTATTTTGGAAAAAGGCCCAATGGGATGGTTCCACTGGGATTACCCCTGAAGGCGATTATCCCTGGGTTTGGTTGCTCAATATTGACCATCTTTACTTTGTTAAAGATGGATTAAAGATTGCTGAACAGAAAGTACATCCCCATGGACATGGTTGGTCTGTGGTTAATAATGTGGATCAATGGTATTGGGAGTAATAGTAATGTATCAAAATTTATTTTGCTGAAGGTATTCCATGAATCAATATATTCTACTTTTAATAAGCAAAAAATTATTTCGTATGCTTATCTTGTTGATCGCTGTGAGTATGGTAGCCTTTGCTTTGGTATCCTTTTCTCCAGTGGATCCCGTGCGATTATATGCTGGTGATGCTGCCATGGCATCTTTAAGCCCTGAACAAATTGAAAAAATTGCCTCTTATTGGGGGGCAGATAAACCTCCTATACAACGTTATTGGAATTGGGCCAAGGATTTTATTCAAGGGGATATGGGGATATCCTTACTTTATCGAAGGCCTGTGGCAGATATAGTGGCTGAAAAATTTTTTAATTCCCTTATTTTGATGGCCATTGCTTGGATGATTTCCGGGATCCTTGGTTTTATCTTGGGAATTCTGGCAGGAGTATACCGGGGAAAATTCATCGATTCATTGATCAAAGGGTATGCTTTGGTCATGGCTAGCACCCCAGCATTTTGGTTGGCTTTGGTTCTTTTGATGGTATTTGCCGTTTGGCTAAAAATATTACCCATTGGTTTAAGTGTACCCATTGGTGTTGCTGCAGCTGATGTAACCTTTTGGGATAGAATAAGCCATGTCATTTTACCAGCCATTACGTTGAGCATTGTAGGGGTGTCAAATATTATCTTACATACCAGGGAAAAAATGATTGATGTGCTGGAAAGTGAATATGTTTTATTTGCCAAGGCAAGGGGAGAATCAACAAAATCCATTGTCATACACCATGGCATACGCAATGTTATCTTACCAGCACTCACTTTGCAGTTTGTTTCCATTAGTGAAATTTTTGGTGGCTCAGTCTTGGTAGAACAGGTTTTTTCTTATCCAGGTTTGGGACAAGCAGCGGTGACTGCTGGATTGGGTAGTGATGTTCCCCTTTTATTGGCAATTGCTGTTAT
The DNA here is from genome assembly GCA_958417755.1 of uncultured Peptococcaceae bacterium. Taxonomy (GTDB): domain Bacteria; phylum Bacillota; class Desulfotomaculia; order Desulfotomaculales; family Desulfocucumaceae; genus CATZDY01. The sequence goes on along the minus strand of CATZDY010000077.1, from coordinate 1,388 downwards.
TAGTGCAGCGTTGGTTTTCTTGGGAAATTCTACTGCCAATATATTGTATGGCATTGTGGACCCCAGAATAAGGAGGGGGCAAATCAATGGATAATGGTATATCCTATGCCAGCAGCAGTAGGGGGAAGAAAAAAGGCCTGAATCAGCGCAAAAAAACAATTTTGTATTTGCTTATAATAAGCCTTGTTTTGCTTTTCATTGCCATAGGAGGTTTTTGCTTAAAGGATGCTGCCATGGTCACAGATTTTTCCCGGAAAAATTTAATGCCAAGTCAGGGGCACCCTTTTGGTACTGATTGGATGGGGCGTGATATGCTCATGCGAACCATCAAAGGATTATCCTTAAGCATTATTGTTGGGATGGTTGCAGCCAGTGTAAGCGCTTTGATTGGGATGGTTTTAGGAGCCACTGCTGCCCTTTGTGGCAGAAAAATTGATGCTGTTATTAGCTGGGGGATCGATTTATTGCTGGGAATTCCCCATTTGGTCTTGTTGATTTTAATTTCTTTTGCTTTGGGGAAAGGGCTTACTGGAGTAATTGTTGGCATTGCCTTGACCCATTGGACCAGCATGGCTAGGATCATTCGGGGGGAAATCTTACAATTAAAAGAAAGGCCTTATGTAAAGATTGCGGAAAAGTTAGGGCAAAGCAGGTTTAGAATTGCTATAAAACATATGGTGCCTCATATATTGCCTCAATTTTTAGTAGGGCTTATTTTACTCTTTCCCCATGCTATATTACATGAAGCAAGTATTACTTTTTTAGGATTTGGTTTATCACCGGATCAACCAGCCATAGGGATTATTTTATCAGAAAGCATGCGGTATTTAACCACAGGTTTATGGTGGTTGGCCCTGTTTCCCGGGCTGGCCTTGGTGGGTATTGTTGTACTTTTTAATTTAGCAGGCGGAAGTTTAAGAAAACTATTGGATCCATATCGTGTACATGATTAAGGGGTAAAATATGAGTTGTTTCAATAAAAAGCATATTTTGGACATTAAAAATCTTTCCATTTCCTTTGTGCAATATGAAAAGGGCCTAAGGCAAACTGAATTACAGGTAATCCATGATTTAAATGTATATGTGCATCAAGGTGAGCTGGTGGCTGTGGTGGGGGCCAGTGGTTCAGGAAAAAGCCTTTTGGCCCATGCCATTTTCGGTATATTGCCCCAAAATGCCATGGTAAGTGGAGAAATATATTACCAAGAAAAAATATTAACCAAAAAGATAATGGAAGAAAAACGGGGCAATGAAATTGTTTTGGTACCTCAAGGCATTCATTACTTAGATCCTTTAATGAAGATAGGCACTCAAGTGAGAAAGGGTAGTAAAAAAAAAGAAGTAGTAACAGCGCAAAAGCAAGCATTCCGTCGTTATGAGTTGGATGA
>CATZDY010000076.1 GCA_958417755.1 uncultured Peptococcaceae bacterium | reverse complement strand
TGATTATGGTGACATTGAAAAAATGATTGTCAATCATGGCCAAACATATCACTGGATATTTTCTGCAGCGTATTGATGCATTATATGAATAGTATCAATATGGTAAAACAAAGATTTGCAATATATTCTTTAGAAAAAATATACCTTACGGTATGACAAAACGGGAGTATGAAATTGCCCAAAGCGCTTACATATCAGAAAATACTGTAAAATCTTATTTGAAAACAATTTATCAAAAGCTAAATATTGGCCCGCGCTCAGAATTAAGAAGAATTCTACAGTAAAGATATTGGTAATGATAACGGCTAAAAAGATTTGTCAAAAAAGATGAGTGAAATTTTAGGCTGTTCATAATGAGAGATTTGGAGAACGATTTTAAATTGATATTTACTTGATATGGATAAGTCTTACAAGTGCAACGAAAGACAATTAAATGAATAAAAAAGCACCAAATTTCATCTTGCATTTGGTGCTTTTTCTATGCTTATCATATTTTGCTTTTTATATTAATTTGTATCTGACCATATATTACGCTTCGTAAAAATCAACCTAAATGTTGCGACTACAATGGCTACAGGTACTGCGCCCAGTATCAATAGACCTATTTCTGAGTCCACGGAGTATAATCTCCCCCCTTTAATTTCTATTATATCAAAGTTTACTACAAAAGTAAATATTGAATAAAAGAACGAAAAAAGAGGGGTTAAAAAATGCTAAGAAAAGAGTGGATGATTGAAACAAAAACCCGCCTGATGCGGGTTTAGGGGAGCTCAACATATAAAGATCTTTCATCAGGATCAAATCTAGCTTCAAATTTACCCTTTTGAACGATTCCAAATTGATTGAAGAAACCTTTGCCAAAGACCTTTGTTTTTCTAATTTCCATACCACCTTCGTCTAAGGCTTTAATACGTATTGTTTTGTTATCCCTATCGTAAGCCAGTTCAATTCTATCCGTGTCGAGTTTTTCCCTTGCAATGTTGTTTAATACAACCGAAGTTTTAGATAAAGAAACTATGGGAGCTTTTTCTTGTTTCTCCCCTCTGGGCTTATAAATTTCAAATGCCAAGGTATAACACTCCTTATTTGTTTTTTAGTATTATAACCAATAATAAAGAATAGGTAAACCTTTATCTTAAAATTTAATAGTAACTTTTTAATTTATTTTATGAAAATAACCATTTTGACAGATTGGATATTTGTTTGTGAAGGGAAAAGATTATAAGTATATTTTTAATGTCCTTTTTATAAGATGGCAATAATGCATTTGTATTATGTCAAGATAATATTTTTTAGCTTTGACTATTTTATTAAAATAATGGAAAAAGCTTGGTTTTAAAAAATGACGATAATTAGAGTATAGAGTCTTTTATGCGATAAGATAAAGAAATTTGAAAATATGAAAATTGAAACATATAGAAAAATAAGGTAATGTTATCAATATGCATATTGGAATCATAAAAAACAAACATATGCTATAATTCTCTACAGTATGATAATTGGTAGCTAGGTTTATTTCATAGTAAAAGATAAAAACAAACGTTCTTTATGTCGATAATTGTATTATTACAGGTAAATGGGAATACGTGTTCGCGTATAAGTAATATTGAATAAAAACATATTGTATTTTATCTTGAAAAGGAATTTGGATAGCTGGAATTATGTTATAATGGCTATGTTTTTTAGCTAATAAGAAAGGGTGATGAGAGTGACAATTTTACAGGCAGTTGTGCTTGGATTGGTTCAAGGGATAGGGGAGTTTTTACCTATATCCAGTTCTGCTCATCTGGTTTTGGTTCCTTGGATTTTTGGATGGCAGTATGCAGGACTAACTTTTGATGTGGCCCTACATATTGGTACCTTGCTTTCAGTGGTTGCTTTTTTTTGGAGGGATTGGCTTGTATTGGCCTATAATGGTTTATCTGGGAAAAGGAATACAGAAAGTCGTTTGTTTTGGTGTTTGATTGTAGCTACGATACCTGGTGCGCTGGTAGGATTTTTATTAGAATCACAGGCAGAGACTGTATTTCGTACTCCTTTGTTGATTGGTATAATGTTAATATGCATGGGGATTATCCTATATGTAGTGGATAAAAAGTTTCCTGCTAAAAAAGATCTAAACCAAGTCCGTTTTTCTGATGGAGTGTGGATTGGCGTATCACAGTCCTTGGCCATTATACCAGGGGTATCCCGTTCTGGTATTACCATGAGTGCTGGTCGTTTTTTAGGCCTTAATCGAGAAACAGCAGCAAGGTTTTCATTTCTTTTATCAACGCCCATTATTTTGGGAGCTGGGGTATTAAAATTGAGTGAATTGAGCCTAGCTGATATCACCCTTCCTTTTATCACTGGGGTTTTGGTTTCTGCTGTATCCGGCTTTTTAGCCATTAAATTTTTATTGCATTATTTGACAAGAAATAATTTTCTTTTATTTGTATGGTATCGATTCATTTTAGGAGCCATTGTTATTATTTTAGCGCTTATTCGTTAAATTGTTATAATTTTTTATCAGAAAGACCATCAATCTTGTATAAAAAGCAAAAAAACTAGGAATTTATGAATGTAATAAAATCATTGAAATGAATGGACTGAATGGGGGACCTATATGCTATAATTTACCATAGGAGGTGGTTATAGTGAATAGGTCTATTTCCTTACAGAAAAAATATAAATATGAATTTTTAGGAATTGGTTTCATTTCATTGGCCTTATTAATTCTTGTGGCTTTGTATTCTCCCCAAGTAGGGGTGGTTACCAATTTATTGGAGAAATTGTTGCGTTGCACCACAGGGCAAGGACGTTATTTGTTTCCACTATTTTTCGCTTATATTGGAATGAGATTGATTCAAAAACCTCCTGACATGCGATCATCTATTCGTTTATATGGTGGCATGATAATCTTTTTGGTTGGATTGACATTAATTCATGTATTTTATCCATTGGAACAAATATGGTCAAAAGGTATTCAAGGATTAGGAGGAGGAGTTATTGGTGCTTTTTTTGCCTTGATTCTGCTACGTTCCTTTGGATTGTTGGGCAGTTGTATTGTTATATTTGCCTGTGCTTTGATAGGCATTTTATTGTTGTTTCATTGTCATCTAACAGGATTATATCAATATGTAACTGGTAAATTGCATTTGGTTTGGAAAAAGCTAAAGCAAGGTTTGATAGATTTTTTATTTGAGGAAGTTCCCTTTGAAGAAGAAAAAATGCCATTGCAGCAGGCAAAGGGAAAAAAAGAAACTGATCTTTTGGTGTTGGATTTTGCTTGTGAGACAACCCAAGAAGAAGATTCCAATCCCCAGGAACAAGAAGATGTTGAAACTAAAAATAACCCTCCTATAACATCAGAGGTTACTTCTGGTGGTCCGACTTTGCGCTTGGTGAAACCAGCAGCGAATAACACAGGGCAAGCTTTTATTCCTAAAGATGAGGTGATGTTACCAGAAGCTTTTTTACCAAAGGAGAATCAATATAGTTTACCTCGTTTGTCTTTATTAAACAAACCTATACCTCAAAAGAATGGAAAAGCCACCAAAGATATTGCTGAAAATGTGCGAAGATTGGAAGAGGTTTTGGGTAATTTTGGTATCCAAGCCAAGGTGAATCAAGTTTCCAGGGGACCGGCTATTACCAGATATGAAATTCACCCTCCTGCAGGGGTGAAGGTGAGCCGTATCGTCAATTTAGCTGATGATATAGCTTTGGCCATGGCTGCTGCTGATGTGCGTATTGAGGCGCCTATTCCGGGAAAAGCAGCCGTGGGAATTGAGGTGCCGAATCAAGAAATTGCCACAGTGCATTTACGGGAACTTTTGGAGACAGAAGCCTTTCAAAAAACATCTTCCGGGCTTACCATTGCCTTGGGCAAAGATATTGCAGGAAGTCCGGTGGTGGCAGATATGACCTGTATGCCGCATTTGCTCATCGCTGGGGCCACTGGTGCAGGAAAAAGTGTTTGTTTGAATACCATATTGGCAAGCATGCTTTTTAAAGCTACACCGGATCAGCTCAAGTTTCTCATTATTGATCCTAAAATGGTAGAATTGGCTACTTATAATGGTATCCCGCATTTGATTTCTCCTGTGGTAACGGATCCCAAAAAAGCAGCCACTGCCTTACGCTGGGCTGTAAAAGAAATGGAATCACGCTATGCTTTATTTGCTAAAACCGGGGTAAGGGATATTGTTCGCTATAATGGAATGATGGCAAAGGCAGAAGAAGAAAAGGCCTTTTTGCCTTATATTGTGGTCATTGTGGATGAATTGGCTGATTTAATGATGGTGGCACCTGCTGATGTGGAAGATGCTATTTGTCGTTTGGCGCAAATGGCTAGAGCTGCGGGCATACATTTGATGATTGCTACCCAAAGGCCTTCAGTGGATGTGATTACAGGCTTAATTAAAGCAAATATACCTTCTAGAGTATCCTTTGCTGTTTCTTCCCAAATAGACTCCCGTACTATTTTGGATATGGGCGGAGCAGAAAAATTATTAGGCAAAGGTGATATGCTTTTTTTCCCTGTGGGTGCTGCCAAACCCCTTCGTATCCAAGGGGCTTATTTGTCAGATGCAGAAGTGGAACGATTGGTGGAATATTGGAAAAAACAGGCTATCCCTGAATACCAGGAGAATCTTACAGAAGAGGATGCCATACAGTTGCAAAGGGATGAAGTGGAGGATGAATTGTTGCCCAGGGCTGTAGAGCTATTGATTGAAACAGGTCATGCTTCCATTTCTATGTTACAACGTAGACTGCATATTGGATATGCTAGGGCTGCCCGTTTGATTGATGTGATGGAAAGAAAAGGAATTGTTGGTTCCTTTGAAGGAAGCAAACCAAGAACAGTGCTGATGACCCTAGAAGAATACCAGGATACTTTTAAAAAAGTAGAAAACAAAATGTAATGAGGTAGGCGAAGGGATTTTTTTAAGCTATAATAACTATAGTTTCATTATGTATAATCCTTGGAGAGGCTATATTATGTTGGCAGAAATAAAAATTGAACAAGTATTACAACAGAGTGATTATGTTTTGATAGACGTACGATCAGAGAAAGAGTATCAAGAAGATACTATTCCTGGGGCAGTGAATATGCCAATTTTAAATGATACAGAAAAAATGCAAGTAGGTAATGTATATCGGGAAAAAAGTCCTACCCAAGCCAAACGGTTTGGTTTTTCCCTCATTGCCGAGAGACTACCAGCAATGATAGAGCAGTATCAAACCATGATACCTGTGGGGAAAAAAGCTGTATTGTTTTGTTGGCGGGGTGGTATGCGCAGTCAATTTACAGGACAATTGTTGGATATGATGGGGTTTGACGTATATCGTATCATAGGAGGTTACAAAGCCTATCGAAGATATGTCAATGCTTATTTGGAAGGTACCTTGCCCCATAAGGCAGTGGTATTACATGGTCTAACTGGTGTGGGGAAAACAGAAATTTTACATCATCTTATCCAAGAGGGAATACCTGTTTTAAATTTAGAGGAATTGGCGAAACATAGGGGTTCTGTTTTTGGGAAAATTGGAATGCCTCCTTCTCCTTCCCAAAAAGAGTTTGAAACTGGTATTGTGAATGCTTTAAAGGAAGCAGAAAGCAAAGGGATTTTTGTTGTGGAATGCGAAAGCAAGAGATTAGGTAGATTGTTGGTGCCCCAATGCGTAATGGATACAATGAAAACCGGTTATACTATTTTGTTGTATGCATCTTTGCAAAACAGAGTGGAACGGTCTTTGCGGGAGTATGTGATTGATTCTGATGATTTTGTTTCCCTTTTACTACATGCTGTTGCAGCCCTGAAAAAATTTTTAGGCAAAACAAAGATTGAGCAGCTGGAACAATTGTTGGCCTCTGGATTATATCGAGAAGCAGTGGAAATGCTATTGGTACAATACTATGATCCCTTGTATCAATACCCGGATAAAGCGGATGCAGCTTATTCTTTATCTGTGGATACTGGAAATATTGAAGAGGCAGTGAAAACAATCAAACAGTATATCAGGCAATTGGGGGAGTTTGGCATTTCAGTGAGTAGAGGTGTTGAATTTGGAGATTGGCAAAATGCTGGAGGAAGCCCGAAAAAATAGAGGCATTTCTTTGGAAGAGGCGGAAAAGGCCACTAAAATCCGTTTAAAATATTTGGACGCTTTGGAGAAAGAAGATTTTGAGCTATTGCCAGGAAAGGTTTATGCCAAGGGATTTTTAAAAAACTATGCCCAGTATTTAGGGCTTGATGTCCGTGAAATTGTGGAACAGTATGATGCTCATTACGCCAATCAAGGAGGACAGGAAGAGTTTGTAATCCCTGAAGTCAGAGAGCCAAAAAAGAAAAAGCCGTGGATCGCTTTGGCAAGCGTTGCAATTTTGTGTGTGGGGGTAGTGGGGCTTTTTTATGCTTTTGGAGGGAATGGTAACCATACAGCTCCTTTAAAACAGCCACAAAGTGCTTTGCAGGAGCAACAGCAAAACCAATCCCCAGGAGAAAGTCAGCTTTCTACAGAAAAAGATGAAAAAAAGAAGCAACAGGGCTTGGATATAACATTAAATGTAACAGATAGTGAAAGCTGGATGAAAGTAGAAGTGGATGGCAATGTACAATTTACAGGAACCCTTGGGGCTGGTGAGAGCAAACATTTCCAAGGACAAAATAAAGTATTTGTTTGGGTTGGTAAAGCCAATGTTGTACAAGTGACCCTAAATGGAGAGAATTTAGGCGCTTTAGGCGAACAACCTTCTGTGGTGAGGAAAGAATTTTTAGCAGGATAAACATGATTTTGCCAGGGCAATGATTGTACTTTTCAATGTTTTACGTTATAATATCTTTGTACTTTAAAAGCATGGTGAGCAATCGCTGTTCAGTAATGAACAGAGGAAAGTCGAGACACGCACATGCAAATGTAAAACGATGCCCGGTGTAAGCCGGGGCAGGGCGACCTGACGACGGTGAAAAAAGCTCAGCAGAGTTTCGAGTAACCATAAAGTGCCACAGAAACAATGTCACCAGGTGACTGGTGAGTGCAAGGGTAAACTCCATTGGCGTGCAACCCAAATAGGTGACTTGGTCACGGGTAGGGGCACCTTCCTAGGAAGGAGATAAGCTGTAAACATAGTGTTATGGCTTGTCTAGATAGATGATTGCTTGCAAAACAGAATCTCGCTTACAGCTGTGACTTTTAAAGTGCATTTCTAGGCAATATAAAAGGTTCATGAACATTCATGGGCCTTTTAAGGTTTTATATTGTTGTTTATAGCAAAAAAAAGCATTGTTTGCACTGCGAAGAAAAATAGACAAAAATAGAAAATATCTTAGTGCCATGATCCAGCTGGACTTTATATTGGCCCAGTTATTTTTATACCATTTTTCTATTTCAATTGTTCTTTATTCTCGTATACTTGGGCCCTTGGCTAATGTTTAATCAGTTCTTCATTCTTCCTCTGTCTTTTCCCTTGCATCCATATTGTTCACTTTTATATGCAAAAGTCCCCCAGCTGTGTTTCTATCCAGCAGTTGGGGGACTTTTTTAAATTCTTATTGTTGTTGTTTCGTTTCTCTTTTTAATGCTGGGTGATGATCATCCCACTGTTGGGGTCTGGCTGATTTTGTTGTTTCTCAGCATTTGAAGACGTATTTTCCTCTGGAGTTGGAGCGGTTGGCTGGAAATCAGGCGGTAAAATCATTTCACCACTGGGGCCAGTATGAATGTCACAGTATTCCTTCGGTTTTTCCCGAACTTGTTTGGAAATTTTATCTGGACAATATTCAGTGGCCAATAAACCGCTGGTGGCGCAGATTTCCACATAAACCCGGGGGGTATTATCCGCTTCTTTTGGCTGGGTACCTTCTACAAAATAATCTGTTACCTTTTTATCACTTGGGGTAAAGTCTCCAGCCAGTAATCCTGATTCAGTGTCAATGGTAACCTTACGAACGTTACCAGGAGCAATAAAAGTCTCTACTGGTACCCCCTCCAATGCTTGCCCCACGATTTTTTTCCAAATGGGGGCACAGTAAGTACCACCATAACTGGTGGACATTGCTTTGGGGGTATCATAGCCAATCCATACAGTGGCCACCAATTGGGGCGTATACCCGGCAAACCAGATATCCTTGCCTTTATCCGCTGTGCCTGTTTTACCTGCCGCGGGTCTGCCAATTTGGGCTCTGGTACCAGTGCCGTGGTCAACAGCTGATTTTAACATATCACTGATTAAAAAGGCGGTGCTTTCTTTCATGGCTTGCCTTTGCTCTGGAGTATGTTCTTCCACCGTGCCGTCGGAGGTAACGACTTTTATGATGCTTGTGGGTTCTGTATACATTCCTTTATTGGCAAAGGCCCCGTAGGCTGCAGCCAATTGCAGAGGGGTTACTTCCACAGCCCCTAAGGCCAAGCTGGGTCCCACAACACTGGTGTCAATATCAATACCAAGCCCTCTGGCAAATTCCACTGCTTTGGGAATGGTAACATAATCCATGAGCAACTTCACAGCCACTGTGTTGATGGATTTTGTAATGGCCGTACGAAGCGTTACATTTCCTTGATACGTTCCGCTGTCATTTTTCGGGGTATAATTTCCATAAGTAACCGGAGCATCTTCCACCACTGAGGCTGGTCCCAAACCTGCCAATTCAATGGCCGGGCCATAAGCAATGACTGGTTTAAAAGAAGACCCGGGCTGGCGGCCTGGTTTCATGGTGGCTCGGTTCCACCCCAATTTGTTCGTATGTTCTCTGCCGCCTACCAAGGCCCTGATTTGACCGTTGGTAGGATCCAATACCACCACAGCTCCCTGGGGTTCTTGGCCTCCAGTGGCTGGTGGGAAATTGCGATCATCAGCCATAACGCTTTCCGCAATTTTTTGTATCTTAGGGTCAATGGTGGTATATACTTTTAAGCCTTGGGTATAGACTACATCAGGTCCATATTTTTGGATCAATTGTTCTGTAACATAATCCACAAAATAAGGGTATAAGTAGCGGTTTCCATTGGAAGCATCTGTTAAAATATTGAGATCCGCAGCCTTATACTCTGCTGCCTCTTGGGCATCAATAAATTGATATTCTTCCATTTGATTCAAAATGGTATTTCTTCTTTCTTTGGCAGCTGCTTCATCCTTAAAAGGCGAGTATAAACTGGGAGCCCTTACAATGGTGGCTAACAGGGCAGCATCCGGAATGGTGAGTTCCCCTACACTTTTGCCAAAATAGGTTTCTGAGGCAGCCTGGATACCATAGGCTCCTTCACCAAAATAGATTTTGTTTAAATACATTTGTAAGATTTCTTTTTTGTCATAATGCCGTTCCACTTGTAAAGCAAGCAGTGCTTCTTGTATCTTGCGATTTAATTGCTTTTCTTGAGTTAATAAGGAAAAACGCACCAATTGTTGGGTAATGGTACTACCCCCTTGGGTCATTTCCCCAGTGGTAAAATCCACCCATAAAGCCCTTAGGATACCCCGTAAATCTATCCCCTTGTGTTGATAAAAGCGAATGTCCTCTGCAGCGATAAAAACATTTTGTACATCTTCAGGGATTTCGGATATGGAGATGGGAACTCTATTTTCTGTCCCTATTTTAGCAATCAATGTTTCGTCTTTATCATATACCAAGGTGGAGTTTGATGCTAACAAGGCACTTTCATCCCAGGCGGGCAAGTTCTTAATGTTGATTGCCACCAGCCCTAGAACACCTGCGCATCCTGCTAGAAGGAATAGGCAAAATAAAGTCAAAATAAATCGGCCTATCTTTAGCTTTTTACGCCTTTTGCGTCCTGCCAATATGAAGTCCTCCTTATCAATTGTTTGAAATGATCCTCAAATATTATAGCATATTATTTCAATATGACGATACAAAGTCAATGTTTTGGGTCATTTTGATGATCGAATGCCTTGAGCCTTGTCACTTGGATAACCCCTTGGTATAATATATTGAATTTGCCAGGTATTGATAAGGGGGGAGCATTCGTGATGTTAAGTGTAGAAAAACAAATGGAAATCATAAAACGTGGTACAGTTGAGATATTGCCTGAAGACGAATTAGTGGAAAAATTAAAACGTTCCATTTCTACCGGCAAGCCTTTGACCATAAAGCTCGGTTTGGATCCCACAGCGCCTGATATCCATTTGGGACATACAGTGGTATTACATAAAATAAGACAATTCCAAGAACTGGGACACCAAGCTGTTATACTTTTAGGAGATTTTACTGCAAGAATCGGGGATCCCACCGGGCGTTCGGAAACCAGAAAGCCCTTGACAGAAGAGCAAGTACTGGAAAATGCCCGTACCTATGAAAGGCAAATGTTTAAAATATTAGATCCCCAAAAAACAAAATTGGTTTTTAATAGCCATTGGTTGGCGCGTTTAACCTTTTCTCAGGTCATTGAATTGGCTTCTAAATATACTGTGGCCAGGATGTTGGAAAGGGATGACTTTGCCAAGCGCTATGGAGAGAATTTACCCATTGGCATTCATGAATTCTTTTATCCTTTGATGCAAGGTTATGATTCCGTGGAACTGAAACCAGATATTGAATTAGGGGGCACGGATCAAAAATTTAACTTGCTTATGGGACGTACCCTACAAAAGGAATATGGCCAAGAGCCTCAAATTGCCATCATGATGCCTATTATAGAAGGTTTGGATGGGGTCCAGAAAATGAGCAAAAGTCTGGGGAATTATATTGGTATTGATGAATCCCCCCGGGAAATGTATGGAAAAACCATGTCCTTGCCAGATGAATTGATGATTCGTTATTTTGAATTGGTTACAGCAGTTTCTTTAGAAGAAATTCAGGCAATCCAAAATGGTTTGCAAAATGGGGAACTTCATCCAAGGGATGTGAAAATGCGTTTAGCTAGAGAAATTGTGTCTTTTTATCATGATTCCAATGTTGCATACACAGCAGAGGAAGAGTTTAAGAAAATCTTTCAACAACATGATCTACCTGATGAAATCCCTGTATATGCATGGTTGGAAGAAGGCTTGGTTTGGTTGCCAAAATTATTACATGAGGCAGGGCTTGTGGCCAGTACCAGTGAAGGTCGCCGCCTTATTCAACAAGGCGCGGTAAAATTGGATGGTGAAAAGGTGGAGGATGCCAATATAGAAATAAGGCCCCAAGAAGGTATGGTAATCAAAGTGGGAAAACGAAAGTTTATCAAAATTTCCTTGGAAAAATAATAAATATTTCGATATGATTGTACAAAATACTGCCAAAATATAAAAAAGAAACCTGGCTTACGCAAAGGTTTCTTTTTTTGTCTAAAATCAAAAGACAGATGCATACATTATAAAAACGAATCACAGTGAATAATATTGATGAAATTTGTTTTGCCAGGAAAAGAGGAGGCTTTGGGCAAGTGGGAAACTTGTTAAGAAAGCGAAGAAACCGAAATCTAAAATGCATGGCTGCTATGGTTTTGATTTTTTGTTTGTTTTGCATATGGTATGTGGACAGATCAATAAAACCTGTTATCAATGAAATTGCCCAAGTGAAAGCTATGGCCATCGCTACCAATGTCATCAACCAGGTGGTACAGGAAGAAATGACAAAGGGAAATATTAATTATAATGATTTGGTTGTTATCCATAAAGATGAACAAGGAAAAATTGTATTTTTACAAGCCAATACAGCAAAAATCAATGCCATTACCTCAGATATTACCTTGGCAGTACAAAAATCTTTGGATCATCTGGATGATGCTTATTTTTATATTCCAGTAGGTCAATTATCAGGAATCTATTTTTTATCCAATGTTGGACCTGGGATCAAAGTTTCCATACTACCCATAGGGAATATACAAGTAAAATTAAAAGATAATTTTGAAAGCGTGGGGATTAACCAAACGAGACATAGCATTTACGTTGATTTTGCAACCAAAGTAAAGATTGCCTTGCCTTTTAAAAGTGGAGAAGCGGAGATTTCCACCACAGTTCCCCTGGTGGATAGTTTGATTGTGGGAGATGTTCCAGATACCTATGGGATTCTTCCTTGGGGTATGGTGAAATCCAGTGAACCATAAAGCAGTGCTAAAAAGTGATGGATTTACAAAACATACCAGTTGATTTTTGTTTTACAACATGGTATATTAATTCCTGCGCGGTAAAGAGTGCTGGAAAATGTATGAATTACCCGCATGATGAGTAAGAAAAAAGAAATAAAATGCTTTTAGATGAAAAAAGATAAAAAAAATCAAAAAAGCATAAAAAAATGTTGACAAAGCAAAAAAAGAGTGATAAACTACTCAAGCAGCAAAAAACTGGTCCTTGAAAACTGAACAGAAGAGAGAGGGCAAGAAAGAAAGAAAAGAAAGAA